>JABJOR010000089.1 GCA_018664265.1 Rhodospirillales bacterium | reverse complement strand
CGCACATCTTCGCGCTCGAACATGCAAACCAGTTTAATGTTATCCGGCAACCACGTTGGAACATCCTTCATGGAATGCGCCGCAATATCGATGCGCCCGTCATACAGCGCTTCGTCCAGCTCCTTGGTGAAGACACCCTTGCCGCCAACTTCGGACAGCGGACGGTCCTGCACCTTGTCGCCCGTGGTGGTAACGGGAACGATTTCAACTTCATGTGCAGGGTAAACCCGATTAAGCATGTCCCGTGTCTCATAGGCTTGCGCCAATGCCAGCGGACTGCTGCGGGTTCCGATTTTGATGTTCACGCCTTGATGCTCCCGATAAACTTGAAACCTTGATAGCCTTGATAAGCTGAGAAAAACGTTTATGACCTCACAGTACACTCTTTGCAACTACTGACGCGCGAATTATGGCAGAAAATATGGCAAATATGGTGATTTTAGGAATTGAGACGAGCTGTGACGAAACAGCTGCCGCCATCGTCGATCAGACGGGGACCATTCATGCCAATGTGGTTTTCTCGCAAATCGAAGAACACCGTCCCTACGGCGGGGTTGTACCAGAAATCGCCGCGCGATCTCATCTGGATCACTTGGATAACATCATCGCCAAGGCCCTTCGTGATGCCGACATGAGTTTTGCCGATCTGGACGGTGTTGCCGCAACCAGCGGTCCGGGGCTAATCGGTGGGGTCATGGTCGGCGTTATGGCCGCCAAAGCCATAGCGTTGGCTCGTGACATTCCCTTCCTTGCTGTCAACCATCTGGAAGCCCATGCCTTGACCGTGCGCTTGACCGATGATGTTTCGTTTCCGTATCTATTATTGTTGGTTTCCGGCGGCCATTGCCAGTTGCTCAGCGTTGAAGGGATCGGGAAATTCAAGCGTCTGGGCACAACGGTAGACGATGCATTGGGTGAAGCCTTTGATAAAACGGCTAAAATGTTGGGCCTTGGCTATCCCGGCGGACCCGCTGTGGAAGCCGCAGCAAAGCTTGGCGATCCAACCCGGTTCAAGCTACCCCGGCCTATGAAGGGTCGTCCGGGCTGTGATTTTTCCTTTTCCGGCCTGAAAACATCCGTCCGTCAAACCGTTGAAAAGTTGCCACCGGGCAAATTGCTCGATCAAGACGTTGCTGATCTGTGTGCATCCTTTCAGGCTGCCGCTGCTGATTGTCTGAAAGATCGTTGCAATAACGCAATAGAGCAGTTCCAGAGCCAGTTTCCCCATGGAGACACGCTCGTGGTCGCAGGCGGTGTCGCCGCCAACGTTTATTTACGAGACCGTCTGGAACAGATCGCGGGCGAGGCCAATATGACGCTTGTTGCACCACCGTTACAATTATGTACCGATAATGCCGCCATGGTCGCATGGGCAGGGGTTGAGCATATGCGCTTAGGGAACACCGACCCGCTTGATTTCAAACCCCGCCCCCGCTGGCCGCTAGACCCGGACGCCGCCCCAGCAACCACAATCGTTGCAGAAATGGCAGGAAAGCGTGGGAATAATATGGGCAGTAATTTGAGGAAAACAGTTGAGTAAATCGCTCCGGCACGGCATATATAATCCATGAGTGATCCTATACAAAATCCTGTGAAGAAAATTGGTGTTTTAGGGGCCGGAGCCTGGGGCAGTGCGCTGGCTTGTGTTGCTGCACGCGCGGGCTGCGAAGTTACCTTGTGGGCACACAAACAGGAACTCGCCGAAATTATTGGCCTGACCCACACCAACCCGGATTATCTGCCCGGTGTTGACCTGGATCAGAATATCCATGCCACCCACGATATTGAGCAAGCGATTGATGCGGATGCTGTCTTGATCGTCACCCCGGCGCAAGCCATGCGGGACGTTACGAAAGACCTGGCTGATGTCTGGAAGCCGGGTGTTCCTGCGATTTTATGCTCTAAAGGCATAGAGCGCGATACATTGAAATTCATGAACGAAGTTTGCGCCGAGACTCTGCCGCAAGCTCCAGTGGCAGTGCTGTCCGGGCCGACCTTTGCTGGCGAAGTGGCCCGTGGATTACCCGCCGCCGCAACCCTTGCCACCGAAGATGCTGCCTTACAGGAAACTCTGTGTGATGCGTTGAGTACCAGTCACTTCCGGCTCTATCGTTCCGCAGACGTAATAGGGTCCGAAATCGGTGGCGTGGTCAAGAACGTTCTGGCCATTGCCTGCGGTATCGCTGACGGGCGTGGTTTGGGCGATAACGCCCGTGCAGCCCTAATCACACGGGGATTGGCGGAAATTATACGCCTTGGTCTTGCCATGGGTGGCATCCGTGAAACATTCCGCGGGCTTTCCGGGATCGGTGATTTGACCCTGACCTGTAACGCCCTGCAATCGCGCAATTTTTCCCTAGGGGTAGCCTTGGGGAAAGGCGAAAGCCTCCAGGATATTCTGAACAGCCGTATTATCGTTGCCGAAGGCGTGTTTTCTGCGGCAGCGCTTTGCAAACTGGCTGAGCAAAAGAACATCGACATGCCTATATGCAAGGCGACAGATCAAATTCTTAATGAAGGCGCCGACATTAACGCCACCATATCAGAGTTGCTGGCCCGGCCCACCACCAGCGAACATCTTTAAAAATTATTTCGAAATACCAACGATCAAGGATTTTGACCATGCTTTACGCTATTATCTGCCACGACAAAAACGGTGCATCCAGTGTTCGCGCCGAGAACCGCCCGGATCATCTGGATTACCTGAAAGGTTTTGCCGATCGCGCCCATGCCGTCGGCCCCATGCTCAGCGATGATGGTGCCGATATGGTCGGCAGCTTGCTGATTATGAATTTTGACAGCATGGATGACGCCGCAAGTTTTGCCGAGGGCGATCCATACAATAAAGCCGGTTTGTTCGATAGCGTAACAATCAAGGCCTGGAAACAGGTTCTTCCCGCTCTATAACACTAGTCTATCAGGTTATAAAAATGATGACATCGCGCTCGCGTTATACAAGTTTACTGGTTTTTGCTATGTTTTTCTTTGGCATATGCTTCATCACGCGCGTGATGCTGCTGGTCTTTGAAAACGATGCAAGCCTGTATTCCCCCATGGTTCTTGGCAAGGTTTTCACTATTGGACTTCTGTATGATAGTGCGGCTTTATCATGGATGTTGATCCCGTTTTCGCTAGTAGCGTTGTTTTGTTCTAAATCGTTACGAGGACGCACCATTCATAAATGGCTCTCTACGGCGCTTTTTGTCGGGTTCGCCGGCAGTTTGATTTTTCAGGTGGTCTCAGAATTCCTGTTCTGGAATGAGTTTTCTTCCCGCTTTAACTTTATTGCCGTGGATTATTTAATCTACACCCGGGAAGTGTTCGGCAATATCTGGCAATCCTATCCCATAGAGCTGATGCTGGCAGGCATCTTTGTTGTCAGCGTAATCGCAGCAATGACCATCGGGCGGCGTTATTTCCATATTGCTGGCGGGGAAAGCCCACCGTTTTTAAAGCGCCTGAAAATAACAGCAGGACTCGGGCTCCTTCCGGCCCTGTTTTTCTTTGGTCTCGGCGATGGCCCTAACAACCTTCTGGATAGACCATCCGAGCGGGAACTGGCCTGGAACGGTCATTATTCGTTGTTTCGCGCCTTCAATAACAACGATCTGAGTTATCCGGCGTTTTATGCAACCCTGCCGTCTGAAACGGTGCAGGATGTTATTGGCGCAACGTTCCCTACGGCAAACACAGCCGCAGAACTATCCGTTGAACGCCAGATCATCCCGCTAGGCCCCGCTATCCGTAAGAACATCGTGCTGATATCAATCGAAAGCCTTGGATCTGACTATGTGGAAGCCTTTG
>JABJOR010000088.1 GCA_018664265.1 Rhodospirillales bacterium | reverse complement strand
GCGGTTGAAGACATTAACATGATGAAGGGCTAGGATTTGACCATGATTACTTCCGTCGTATTTCTCCCCCTTCTTGCTGCTATCATCGCAGGTGTTCTTGCCTTCATGCGCCATGGTAGTGACAGCGAACGCTCCCACAAGATTGATGCCTGGGCACAATGGATTACCTGTGGTGCACTGCTGGCTTCTGCCGCAGCTGCAACAATGGTCTTCATTGATGTAGCCTTGAATGGCAACGCCACGACCATTGAGCTGTTCACCTGGATTGATTCAGGCTCACTCAAAGTCTCTTGGGCTCTTAAAGTAGATACCCTGACCGCCGTAATGATGATCGTTGTGACCTACGTGTCTGCCATGGTTCATGTTTATTCCATCGGCTACATGCATCACGATAATCACGTGCCTCGGTTTATGGGGTATCTCAGCCTGTTCACCTTCTTCATGCTGACATTGATCACCGCTGATAATTTGATCCAGATGTACTTTGGTTGGGAAGGTGTGGGCCTTGCATCGTACTTGCTGATCGGATTTTGGTATCATAAGCCATCAGCAAACGCTGCTGCTATCAAGGCTTTTGTGGTCAACCGTGTCGGTGACTTTGGCTTTGCTCTCGGTATCTTTGCCGTCTTCATGATTTTTGATACTGTGAACCTTGATGAAATTTTCGCAGCGGCGCCTTCACAGGTTGAAGCCACTCTGGTGGTCTTTGGCTATGAATTCCACGCCCTAACGATCGCTTGTTTGTTGTTGTTTGTTGGTGCCATGGGCAAATCAGCCCAACTTGGTCTACACACATGGCTACCGGACGCTATGGAAGGCCCGACCCCGGTTTCGGCCTTGATCCATGCTGCTACCATGGTAACAGCCGGTGTGTTCATGGTTGCGCGCTTGTCGCCAATTTTCGAGTACTCTGACGTTGCCCTGACAGTCGTTACAGTGGTTGGTGCCACAACAGCGATCTTTGCGGCTACAGTTGCCTGCACTCAGAACGATATCAAACGCGTGATTGCTTATTCAACCTGCTCGCAGCTCGGCTATATGTTCTTTGCACTTGGTGTTTCAGCTTATTCCGCTGGTATCTTTCACCTCACAACACACGCATTCTTCAAAGCCTTGTTGTTCCTTGGGGCAGGTTCTGTCATTCACGCAATGTCTGACGAACAAGACATGCCCAAGATGGGCGGTATCTGGAAACTTATCCCGGTGACTTATGCTCTGATGTGGATTGGTAATCTGGCGCTTGCGGGTATACCACCATTTGCCGGTTATTTTTCAAAAGACATCGTGCTTGAGGCCGCCTATGCAGCCCATACAGGTGTTGGTAGCTACGCATTTTACATGGGACTTCTGGCAGCCTTGCTGACGGCATTCTATTCCTGGCGCGTACTGTTCATGACGTTCCATGGTGCGCCGCGCGCAGATGAAAAAGTCATGGCCCATGTCCATGAGAGCCCAAAAGTTATGGTCATTCCACTACTGGTTCTGGCAACCGGGGCTGTTTTGGCTGGCTGGGCTGGTTATTCCAGCTTTGTCGGAGAAGGCGCTGTCGAGTTCTGGGGCAATGCAATCTTGATACTGGATACACACCCGGCTCTTGAAAATGCCCACCATGTTCCAGCCTGGGTCAAGTACTCACCACTGGTGGTTGGCATTATCGGTATCACGACAGCTTATATTCTTTATGTAAAACGTCCTGATCTTCCGGCTAAAATTGCCAAGACTATTCCGCTTATCTATGCCATTTCGTTCAACAAGTGGTACTTTGATGAGCTGTACGACAAAATTTTTGTCCGTCCTTGTTTCTATCTTGGACGCCAATTGTGGAAGGTAGGCGATGGTACGCTGATCGACGGCATTGGTCCGGATGGTATTTCCGCAGCTGTTCGCAATATTGCGAAACGTACTGCTGCTCTTCAAACAGGTTACCTCTATCACTACGCGTTCGGCATGCTGATCGGCGTTGTGGTTCTGGTGTCCTGGTATTTGTTCTCAAACGTGGGATGATCAATTATGGGTGAGTTTTCTATTCTATCATACCTGATTTTCATCCCATTGATTGGTGCAGGGATTACCTTTGCCATTCGCGGGGATGAAGCCGTCGTAGCACGCAACTCCCGGTATGTTGCATTATGGACATCTGTGGCAACATTCCTGCTGTCATTGTTCTTATGGTCCAACTTTGATCAAAGCACAGCAGATTTCCAGTTTGTTGAAAAACATGAGTGGATGCCTGCCTTCGGTATTTCCTATCATCTGGGTGTGGACGGTATTTCCGTTCTGTTTGTTTTGCTGACAACGTTGCTAACACCACTGTGCATTCTGGCAAGCTGGACTTCGATCAAGGATCGGGTGAAGGAATACATGATTTCCTTCCTTATTCTGGAAACCATGATGATCGGCATGTTTTGCGCACTGGATATCTTTATCTTCTACATCTTCTTTGAAGCTGTGCTGATCCCCATGTTCCTGAT
>JABJOR010000087.1 GCA_018664265.1 Rhodospirillales bacterium | reverse complement strand
GTGAAATTATGCAGCGTTATAGCGACCTGCAACTGGTTGATTATGGCTTTGTCTATCATGGTGATAAATTCTTACAGGATGATGTAACCTGGTTTCTGATGGAAAAACGTGGCACCTGAAAATCAATCTTCGCTGTGAAGACTATCATGAGCAACAATGTCTTGCCTGCTGACATTACTGCTCTGCTCGACATTGGCGTCGATAAATGGCATGCACAGGCAAGCTGGCCTGTCAGCGAGGAGGAGTTTTCGAACTTGTCGAATGTTGTTTTTCAGTCCTATGGAGAAATGCTCGACACACTACCTCATGACCTCCAGGATGTTTTCCTTGTTGATCTCAGATTTGTTTCTTTTCTTCCCCAGTATTTCCATGCAGCCGCTGTCAAAGAACGGTCAAATCACGCATCCATAGAAGTGTCATATGGTAATTTGGCGCGCCCATTCTACGAACCAGACTGGTCTGCCCATGCAGAACAATACAACATCAAACTTTCGCCTTTTGATAAGGTTCGCTTTCGTATCCGCGAAGCCATCCGGAAATTCAGGTTTAATCGACACCTTCCAGTGTGGCAAAGATGTCTGGCTGTATTTAAAAAAAGTAAATGTTGGTCATTTGGCGTTTTCGACAGTGACAAGCGGGAGTACCTTAGCTCGGACATAACATGGATCGAATCGCCTTTTCTCGAAAATTTTTTGTCGAATGCCTCCAAGCACTCAACCACACCTACAGCGCAGTGCCGTTCAGCAGTAGAAAAATATCTTGATGATATTTGTGCCAAAGTCCAGATATTGGACGGCATGCATCTGCCTATAGCGGAAATTGCAGATACTTGGGTTACCCGCCTGATCAATCTCCATGAACAATATTCGGCAGTAATGACTTCAAATCGGAAACCCGAGCTCGTATTGGTTTCAGGATTGGGAGACCCGGCCAACAGAATCATGGCGCTGGCGGCGAAACGGGCAGGAGCACATGTCGTTGCCTTTTCACATGGCAATGACACCGGTCGAACTGAGAATATTACTCAATCTTTTCTGGAATATGCAGTATGCAACGAATTTGTGTCAATTTCACAGCCCGCAGCGGATTTTCACACCCACCAGCTAAAGCAATCAAGCTGGAAATTTTGTTCGCAGACGACTTTTAGCGCCTTGAAAACGGATCAGTACCAGAGGAAATTCAGCCAAATTGAACGCGGCGAACACTCTATCAAAAATGTGATGTTGATGGGATTTCCCATGCATCCCCAACGCTATGTTTATGGAAAGGGAGAGTTTTTCCAGTTCCGTCTCAGCGCGGAGCTAGATGTCGCAAGAGTTTTACGTGAAGCCGGTTATCGGGTTCTCTATAAAGCCCATCCTGAGACTATCCACATTACTGAACAAATTATGAACTCCAGAGTTGATGAAATTGTTCACGCACCCTTCGAAAGTGAATTGCAGCGTGCGGATTGTCTGGTATTTACATATCCTCTAACAACAACGTTCGGCGCATCCTTGGCCACAGACATACCAATTGTCCTGCTTGACCACAAGGGTCGAAAATGGGTTGCCCGAGCTTATGAAATGCTGAAACATCGTTGTGCTTTGGTGTCAACGTCACTGGATGAAAATGGTAAAAATAGATTTTGCGAAAATGAATTGCTTGATGCCATAGAACAATCACCACAAAAAATGGATCATTCCTACCTGAATGAATATATGTCCCCCGCCACCAAAACGGTTCCAGGGGAGTCCTGATGAACCCTGCTCCGCGCAACACTATTATCTGGTCGATCTCCAATATCGTTCAGAGATATCCACTGCGCACTATCCTCGTCGTTTCCAGTCTTGTTTTCGCCGGAATTGCCGAAGGTATCGGAATGTCCTCTATCCTTCCGTTGTTAAGTACGGCAACAAGTGAAGCGTCAGGTGATAGCCAACTCGAAAAGCTCTTTTTGTCTCTTTTTGAGATATTTGGTTTGGAACAAACTTTCGCAACAGTGCTGGTCATCCTTGTGGTTGTCATTGCCTTTAAGGCCATCTTCACTCTTGCAGCCATGATGATATCCGGTTTTGCGGTAGCAAATACGTCGGCAGAGCTGCGAACCAGTTTATTGCAAAGCTTGATGATCGCGAAATGGTCCTTCTTTCAAAATCAACCCATCGGTATTTTTTCCAACGCCATGGGAAAAGAAGCCGATACAGCTGCGGCGCTTTTGCGTCAGGTCTCGCTGGCTGCAGCATTGATTATTCAAATATGTGTTTATCTGGTTGTTGCCTTTCTGGCTTCCTGGAAAGTTACCGCTGGTGCCATATTGGCAGGCTTCGTGATTTTCCTGCTGCTGCGCGGTCTGGTGGGGCTGGCTCGCAGGGCGGGACGAGATTCAATTACCGCATCGCGGTCCCTGTTAAGTGGTCTTTCCGATGCGATGCAGGGGATCAAGCCCTTAAAGGC
>JABJOR010000086.1 GCA_018664265.1 Rhodospirillales bacterium | reverse complement strand
CTTTATATGAATGAGCGCTCCATTACCCGCCTGCCCGTATTTGAAAGTGTCCGCGAGCGCATGACAGGCTTGGCACAATCCCTGTGTTCTCTCGGCATGGATAAGATTGCAGCGCAATGACCAAAACTATGGATATCCAGATTCGTGATGCGCAAACAAACGATATGGCGGAAATCACTGAGATTTACGCACACCACGTCCTGCATGGCCTTGCCAGTTTTGAAGAAATACCACCAACCCTTGATGAAATGACCGCGCGTTTTAATTCTATCCGGTCAGCAGGCTATCCCTACATCGTCGCTGAATTAGAAGGCAGTGTTGCAGGCTACGCCTATCTAGGGGCATATCGTGCCCGTCCGGCCTATCGCCACAGTGTGGAAAACTCAGTTTATATTGCCCCTGATATGACAGGAAACGGAATCGGCAGTGCCCTGTTAGCAGCCACAATTGCAGCCTGTGAAGGCCGCAATTATAATCTGATGATCGCCGTGATTGGTGATTCGGAGAACAAGGCTTCTATTGCCCTGCACACTCGCCACGGGTTTTCTATGGTTGGAATCCTCAAAGAGGTTGGATTCAAGCATGGCCGCTGGGTTGATACCGTCCTTATGCAAAAATCATTGCCTGGCCCGTTAACCAAAAAATAACCATAAACCTGTAATTTTAGAATGAGCTACAGCCTTTATATGTTATGGTGCCATACAAACATTTCCGGAATTTTCAGGATTATATATGAGGCGCATTTATTTAACTGCATTGTCTATACTGGTTATTGGCTTTTTGGCCCTTCCCAGCAGTGTGGCAAAAGCCGACAAAGCCCGCGAATTTGCGCTTTCCTGGGATCTTTGTGAGGCCGCAACCCACGCCGTTGAGCGTGAAGTGAACCTGCCTGACAAGCTCTTGCAGGCTATTTCCATTGCCGAGTCCGGACGACGTGATGACTTGAACAAATCCGTTGTGGCATGGCCCTGGACGGTAACTTCGGGCCCCAAAGAATGGTACCTGGACAGCAAAGATGAAGCCATCGCACTTGTTAACTCAATGATTAATTCTGGTATCCGCAACATTGATGTGGGTTGCATGCAGATTAATCTGCACTATCACGGGAAAAATTTCAGGGATATTGAACAGGTTCTTGATCCTCTTTCCAATGTCAGCTACGCCGCAACATTCTTGAAAAACCTGCGCAAGAGAACCAGTGACTGGATAACGGCTGCTGGAAATTATCATTCAACAACACCCGAGCACCATAACCGTTACCGTGAACGGATTGCTAAAATATGGGAAAATGAACTTAACCGGAAAGGGAATACAGCAAACACATACGCTGTCCAAAGCTATTATGAGAGCGGATACAGAGTGGCCCACCTGGACCTTCCACCCATTGATACCCTTCGCACGAAGAAACTCAACGACGCCCTTCGCAATCGTCTTTCACAATCATTAACCGAAAATGTTGGCGGCGCAGGTGGTATAGGAAGCGTTGGTGGCGATTCCTGGAAATCAACTTATATGCAGGCTGTGAGCACGGGTGAATCTTATCTTTTGCAGGCCCAGATCAATCG
Source organism: Rhodospirillales bacterium (assembly GCA_018664265.1). Lineage (GTDB taxonomy): Bacteria > Pseudomonadota > Alphaproteobacteria > Rhodospirillales > Casp-alpha2 > JABJOR01. The sequence continues at coordinate 8,832 of JABJOR010000086.1, read as the reverse complement.
CATCCGCAAAGCCGCCGATGAACAGAATCGTATTAACAACCTGATCGCCAATGAAGCCCCCCTCACAGCAAAAAAACGCACCAATGACCTTGATGAGTGGCGCAATTTGTATGGCATAACTCTGGAACCAGAGCAGCCTTAAATTACTCCGCTATCACGCAGAGATTTAATTTCCTCCAGGCTTAAGCCCACCATGGATTGTAAAATATCATCTGTATTTTGCCCAAGGGCTGGGCCCAGACTCGTCACATGACCAGGAGTTTTTGAAAGCTTGGGAAAGACATTTGGCACCACGATTTCACCCAATTCAGGGTGATCAAAGCGCAGCAGGTTTTCCCGCTCAGCAAACTGGGGATCTTCAAAAATATCAGCAATGGTATTGAGAGGGCCGGCAGGGACATCATGGGCAAGGCACTTGTCCATGATTTCATCTCGGCTGAGCGATCCGGTCCAGGCTGCAACCAATCTGTTGACTGATTCGTTCGCTGCCAATCTTTTTCTTAAATCACCAAACTGCTCCGTTGAGGCCAACTTGGGTTTATCCATAGCCTCAGCCAGTCTCGTAAACATCTTGTCCGTGGTGCAGGCAAGAGCGATCCATTTATCGTCTTTGGTTGGAAAATGTCCATGGGGGCAGGCATTTCGTGTTCCGCTGCCTTCCGCTTCACGCACGATTCCGTTTCGCCCATAGGCTGGCGCAAGTTCATCTAGGACACGAAAGACTGATTCATAAAGACCGATATCGATTTTCTGCCCCTGCCCCGTAAGGTCCCGATGGCGCAAGGCAATCAAGACCCCAACGGCACCATAGAGCCCAGATATATAATCCCCAAGCGAGGTTGAGCCCGGCGTTACCGGGGTTCCGCCCGGCTCTCCCGACAAAGCTGTCAGTCCTCCAACGGCATGACCGATACGGGCAAAGCCTGGTCTGTCTCGATACGGGCCAGTTTGACCATACCCGGAGACCTGCAGCATCACTAATGCAGGATTAATCGCGTGCAGTACATCCCAGCCCAAGCCCCATTTTTCCATAGTCCCGGGACGAAAATTTTCGCATACCACATCAACGTCAGCCACCAATTGCTTGAATATTTTCACGCCTTGCGGTGTCTTCAGATTAAGCGTCATTGATTTCTTGTTACGAGCTTCAGACAACCACATCAAAGTTGTGTCCTCCCGCTCTGTCGGGGTACCAAAGGCACGCAACGGATCGCCTTTGTCCGGTGCCTCAATCTTTATTACTTCAGCCCCGAATTCTCCTAAAATAGATGCACAAAAAGGAGCCGCAATAAATGTCGCAACATCTAGCACGCGAACACCATGAAGCGGTAGTGCTTGATGTTCGGTTTCGGGCAATGAATGTCTGGTTTCCGGTGTGCCTTCCATGCACCCAGTTGTAGCTTCTGAATGGCGCAGAAACAATGCCCTTCAAGCTCTGCTGAAAACGCATATCTGATATGAATTAATGGCGTTAGTGAAAAAATCTAATTGGTCGTACATCTCGCCTCAACAGCAAGGCAATTGACGCGAATGATTGTTTTGCTACCCGATTAACAATTTAACATAAGGATTTGGTATCATGAGCATTTCCAAATTTATCAAACGTTTCAAATTTGCTAAATCTGCTAACAGCCTCTCAAACGCAGACAGACGCGTTCAGGCCGATATGGGCCTTGCAGCACCATATGCTACCCTGCTTTCAATGCACTTCACATTTGATATGGGTAACGGTCGCATCTAATTTCGACACACTCTCTTGATATGATTTTAAAAGCCGGTCCTGACACAGGAACCGGCTTTTATTTTGTCCATAATGGATTGATTTACAAATTACTTAACGGTTAAAACCGAACAGTTGGCTCGCTGAGAAACCTTGTGTGATACGCTGCCGGTCACAAACCCTTTCAGGGTGCTTAGTCCACGACGTCCCATAACGATCAAATCTGCGTCAACCCTTTTGGCAACATCAAGAATACCATTGGCATAATCGCCAGGGCGAATTTCAGAAGCGACATCCTTTACACCTGCTTCTTTGGCTGCTCTGGAGACCGTCTTTATAATTTGCTCACCAAGAGCCACGATAACGCGAGCTTCCTTGTCGGCAAGATTACTGCCGCCAAGCATCCGCCCCATTGTCATGGAAATATCGCTAAGGTTGCTGCCTTCAAGTGGATCAGGGCCAGCCATGTGTTCCACATCAACCATACGCTCCATTTCTGCAGGCGAATGATCATGTGTCAAAATATGGACCAGCGTTAGTTTGGCATCATATTTTACGGCAAGGTCAATCGCTGTTTTTTGTGCATGATTTGCATGACCAGAACCATCTGTGGCAAGTACGATATTGGATATCATTGTAAACCCCTTAAATTATGTGAATTCAGTGTTCTTAAAAATAGAGTAACACTCTATTTAGTTAGCATCCACAGAATCTCAAAAAAAATTTAATTTCATATTTATTGTTCGCCCTACAAGCTTAAATCGCTCAGTATCAACAAAACAATTTGAGAAAGAAAACGCCATGTCAGAATTTCGCACCAATGGATCGGTTCTCAGAGAACACTTGCAATTGGAAGGTCTGCATATAGTTGATATCGGCTCCGGTGCTGGTGACTTGGTTCGCTATATGACCAAGCATGGTGCCAAAGTCGTTGGACTGGAATGTGGCGCGGCTCAATTAAAAAAGGCCAATGAATCTCCCTTGCAAGGTGACGAGACCTATGTGGAAGGCTTTGGCCAGGACATGCCGTTTAATGATGGGCAATTTGATGCAGCAGTATTCTTTAACTCTCTTCATCATGTGCCGCCCGAACATATGACCGCCGCCCTTTCAGAGGCCTCCCGTGTCGTTAAAAACAATGGAACAATTTACATAGCAGAACCGCTTGCCAGTGGAACAGGGTTCGAACTACACGCCCCCATTGATGACGAAACCGAGGTTCGCAAACTTGCCTTGCAAGCCATACACAGCATATCGACTTCTATGTCTGGCACACGAGAAGTCACCTATTCAACATCCTATTTTTATGATGATTATGAAGACTTTCGAGCAGAAAGCATTCGCATAGACCCTGTTCGACAGCCCATCTTTGATGACCGCGATGATGCTTTGCGTGCAAACTTTGACAAGCTTGGCGAGATGGAAGAAAAAGGCTATCGTTTTGACCAACCCATGCGCATTAATATTTTGACACAATAGCACAGAAAGCAAAGAGCCCACATGACCAATTATGAACGCACCTTGTATCCGGAAATCGAACCTTACAACACTGGTATGCTCAAAGTTTCCGATATTCACGAATTATATTTCGAGGAATGTGGCAATCCTGATGGCAAGCCCGTGGTTTATTTGCACGGTGGCCCCGGTGGAGGATGCAATGCCAATTTCCGCCGTTATTTTGATCCGGCAGCTTACCGCATTGTCTTGTTTGATCAACGTGGATGTGGGCGCTCCAAACCTCATGCCTGTCTGATTGATAACACCACATGGCATTCGGTCGCAGATATTGAAGTCCTGCGTGGACATCTTGGTATTGAGACATGGCAAGTTTTCGGTGGCTCCTGGGGCAGCACATTGGCCATGGCCTACGCTCAAACTCATCCTAGTCGCGCCACGGAATTAGTCTTGCGTGGCTTGTTTACCCTGCGCCGCTCAGAATTACAGTGGTTCTATCAAGATGGTGCCAGTCATGTATTTCCAGATATCTGGGAAGGCTTTCTTGCACCTATTCCAGAAGATGAACGCGGAGACTTGATTGCCGCCTATTACAAGCGCCTGATCGGTGACGACAAAGAAGCCCAGATCGCTTGCGCCCGTGCATGGTCGGTTTGGGAAGGATCAACCCTGTCGTTGTGGCCTGATCCCAATCGCGAGGCCAACTTTGGGCAAGACGAATTTGCCCTCGCCTTTGCCCGTATCGAATGCCACTATTTCATCAATGGAGGTTTCTTTGAGGTCGATAACCAGATCATCCGTGATCTGCACAAGATCAAGCATATCCCTACGGTACTTATCCAAGGCCGCTATGATATGTGCACCCCAGCACGCACAGCCTGGGAAATTCACAAAGCATGGCCCGAAGCCGATTTCATATTGGTCGGAGATGCCGGACATGCTGGCAGTGAGCCAGGGATCGTGCATGAGCTAATCAACGCGACGGATCGATTCGCCTCAAGTTAAAGCGTAATCATCTATTTCTGCACAAATCCAGTCACGAAAAGTGGCTGAGTGAGGCTTATTGGTTTCGCCTTTTGGCCAAACTAAATAATACCCATAAGCTGTTTTCATGTGGAGATCAAAAGGCAAAACCAATCGACCATCGGCAATGTCGTCTGCAACAATTGCCATTGTTGCCATAGCAACGCCTTGCCCTTCTCTTGCGGCTTTCAAAGACATAAAGTGATCGGTAAACCTTGGCCCACGATTGATATCAACCCCTTCAACACCCATTGCCCGCAGCCATGCGTTCCAATACGGCCATTCATTATAACCGGGAATTGATTCCAGGTGGATAAGCGTATGATTTTTTAAATCATTAGGCTCACACAGGGGATTCGTGCCTTTAATCAATTCCGGGCTGCAGACGGGAAAAACATCGTCTTTGAACAATTCTCTGAAATTCATGCCAGGGTAGTCGCCTGTACCAAAATGGATTGCCACATCAATATTATCACGTTCAAAATCTGGAATTCTCAAAGACGCATCGACAAGGATATCAACATCATTCGAGGCTTCGCGAAAATCTTCCAATCGCGCAACCAACCAGGTTGCCGCAAATGTAGGCTCAACCCTGATGGTAAGGACCTGACGCCGTGTGGTAGCCCTCATTTTGCTCATTGCCCGTGCCATCCGATCAAAACTGACCCGCAGATCGGGTAGCCCCGATTGTGCTATTTCGGTTGGAAAAACTTGACGGTTTGCTCGATAAAACAAAGGAGAACCAAGATCGGCCTCCAGGGTTTTCACCTGTTGGCTGACGGCAGCCTGCGTTACATGCAACTCCTCCGCAGCTTTACTAAAGCTTTGATGCCGAGCCACAGCTTCAAATGCACGTAAGGAGTTTAAGGAGGGTAAGCGTTCTGTCATAACAATCAAATTATAAGATTTTCTTATACTTGTCTAACGAAATATGAGTCGCTTATTTACCGAATACACCTACTATATTCACAGTTACATTGCGGTGGCAGTGAAATTATCAAGAATTCTTACATAAGAAAACAATGAGAAACCACACAAACGTTACCAACTGAGTTATAGAAAACAAATATTGCCGAGTATCAGCGCTAGTCTCTTGATCATCAGGAACTGGATGTATAACCGCAAAATTATTCTGCAAATTAGAAGGAAAAGCTATGTCACAATCAAATGCCGAAAAAAAAACAGACGCTGCTGAAATTATTCAGGTCTTCAAGCCTGAGGATGTTCCACTTGCTTCATATCCTCCATTTGACAAGGAAGATGTTGTCAGTGGCAACCCGAATGGTCACCTCGGTGTCGTTTTGTACCGTGATCCAGAACGTCGTTTCAGTGCCGGTGTATGGGAATGCCCTCCAGCAAAGTTCATTGATCGTGCAACAGGCACCGAACTGAGCACATGTATTTCTGGTTCCGCAACATTGTCTCATGTTGAAAGCGGTGAATCCAAACTCATTAGTCCTGGCGATAGCTTCACCTGTGAATATGGCGAGACTATTATCTGGGAAGTGCATGAGACCTTCCGCAAAGTTTACACGGTTTATGAGCATGACTGGGATCCAAAACGGTTCTACTGATATCCTGTAATTGCCGAACTTTAGTTCGTTTAAAGACCCTGTGGCAATTTCTCCTGCCACAGGGTTATGGGCGAATCAAAGCGTTCAAATGAAGTAGGGAAATGAAATAGGGAAATATGTTATGAAAATTAAAAAAGAAATTGATGAAATAATGACAGCCCGCAGCATGGGCCGACGCGCATTCAATGCAAAGCTGGCAACACTGGGTTTGGCAACTCTGACCCTGCCAGTGCTTCCTTCGACAGCAAAAGCTGACAGTGACATGACGTATTTTACTTGGGCAGGATATGACATTCCTGAACTTCACCCGTCTTATATTGAAAAACATGGTGCATCACCAAGCATGTCACTGTTTGCCGATTTAGAGGAGGCTCTGGTAAAGTTGCGCAGCGGATTTTCTGTCGATGTTGCACACCCTTGCAGTTCCAACATTGAACGCTGGCATGAGGCTGGCGTCCTCAAACCCATGGATGCTTCCAAGTTAACAAACTGGGATAATTTGATCCCGGCTTTCCGTGATATGCCCGGCGTCTCCATAGACGGCCAGCCTTTGTTTATTCCGAATGACTGGGGCAGCCATTCGGTCGCTTACCGCACCGACCTTATCGATCCAGACTATGCCAACGAAAAAGGCTGGGAACTCCTGCTTGATGAGAAATATTCTGGTAAGTTGGCCATGTGGGATTCTATCGAAGCTGCCATCGCTTTCGCTGCAGTGATCCTGGAGATTAAGGACACATCCCAAGTTACCGACGCGCAGATAAAAGACATGAAGGACGTCCTGGTCCGTCAGAAAGAATTACTGCGGACTTACTGGATTTCTGAATCAGACGCAGAAGCCATGCTGGCCTCCGGTGAAGTTGCAGCGTCTTACTTATGGAGCGGCCCGATCTACCGACTTCAGGAACAAGGTATTCCCGTTGATTACTTACAAGATCCAAAAGGCGGGGCGATCTCCTGGGTTTGCGGACTTGTTATGCCAAACACCGGCAAAGGTGACGAACAGAAAGCCTACGACTTCATCAATGCCTGGACTTCACCGGATGCAGGCAAGTACCTTGTCGAGGCCTATGGTTATGGTCACTCCAACAGCAAGACCTACGATGTTGTTGATCCAGCCGTCGTGGAAGGCATGGGGCTTTCCGGGGGTGTTACAAAATACCTGGAAAACACGACACCATTCAGATCATGGAATACTGATCTGCTGAAACGCTACGTGTTGATGTTTGAAGAAGTCAAAGCTGAAATTTAGGGGGGCTACCGGACTTAAGACAGTTTTCTTAAGTCTGCGCCTTTAGAAGCGGCGGCCTGCCAATCCTTCACCCTTTGGCGGGCCGCCACAATCAATAACTCTTCACCAGAAAACCCAGGGAGCAGTGAAATACTTGCAAATCCGCAAAATACATTAATGCAGTTATCCGATCAAATTTCCAAGACTTCTCTATCCCCTCGAGAGGCGAATGTCGCAAATTATCTGATGAAGGGATTCAACGCTAAAGAAATTGCTTCTTATGAAGGAATTTCAGTCGGCACTGTCAGATGTCATATTAAAAGCATTTACCCAAAGATGGGCGTCTCTTCACAATCCCAGTTGTGTGGAATTATCATTGAGTTACTACTCCAGAAAAAGAACACTCAATAGTTTTCACGAAGAAACAGGCAGCCGCATCAGGTCTTCGCCAATTATGATCGGGCCGTCAAAGTCTCGTCGAACTTCATCAAGCAGGCTTTCCTTATCAAACTTTGGTGGAACGAAATGAGTTAACACCAACGTGCCCGCACCCGCTTCTTTCGCAACCTTTCCGACTTGATCTGAAACTGTGTGGTAGGCTTGCATAGCCTCAACAGTTTCAACCGTTCGCTTGCCTTCAATAACAGGTAATTCGCGGTGGATCAGAACTTCGTGCAGAAGCATCTCACACCCCTGAGCCGCCTCAATCAGGGCCGGGCAATAAGTTGTATCACCACTAATTGCGAGGCGAGCATTCGGGCTTTTAAAAACAAAACCGAAGGCATGTTTGACGGGCAGATGATTAACCGCAACAACGTTAACGTTTACCTCGCCGAACTGAAGCGTGTCGCCTCCAAAAATCTCTTCGACTTCGACACTCAGGGCTTTTATCGAGGGGCGTTTTTCATGCGCGACACGCTGGTTCAGTTCCGGTTTCCACAATTTCAACAATCCATCAACAAACTTTCGGGTTCCGGGCGGACCAAAGACTCTTTGGGGGCGATCTCGACCTTGATGCCAGCTTGAAATGATCAACTGGAACAAATCTACGATATGATCTGAATGCAAATGGGTTAACAAAAGGGCATCAATTTCGCTGCCGGGGCATCCGGCCTCAAGCAACCTGTGCGTAACGCCTGAGCCGCAATCAATCAGAAGTCGAGCACCGGGACCGCCATCAACCAGATTTGGCGGGGCGTGGCGATCAAGATCGACGCTTGGGCATCCTGTACCAAGAAGGGTCAGTTCCATCTGACATTTTCCTATAATTTAGTCGCCAACTCTTTCATGATCAGGGCCAAGCGGTTCAGGGTATTCCCCTTCAATCTGTTCTTTAGCTGTAATTTCCAAGGCTTCCATTTTAGAGCGAACATCTTGCTCTGAAATGCTGACCCTATGTTCCGCAATATCGGCCATGACCTTTTCGATGACATCTTCGATACCAGGCTTTTCCATATCGGCGTAGATAACAGATGCTGCGTATTCTTTTTTTGAGGCTTTGCCCAAGCCAAATTCATCTGCCAGCCATTCGCCCAGCATTTTGTTACGCCGCGCCTCAACCTTGAACTGAAGTTCCTGATCCATTTTATATTTGGCTTCAAAGCTCTTTTTGCGGTCTTCAAAAGCATCACTCATTTGAAAAACTCCCTGTATTTCATTTTCTCATTTATATTTAGTCTTCTTGACCTAGGCATGACAAGGGGGTACCTCGAATAGCATGTGTACACTTGTTATCCTGATTCGCCCCGGACATGGCTGGCCAACCATAATGGCCGCCAATCGCGACGAGATGCGTGATAGGCCTTGGGCTGCTCCGGCACGCCACTGGG
>JABJOR010000085.1 GCA_018664265.1 Rhodospirillales bacterium | reverse complement strand
CGTGGTTTTTATCGTCCGTGAGAATGCGTTGATATTCCTCAAGTGGAACACCTTCACCCCATTCAACATCGACATCAATGACTTCCAGGCCAACACGCTGGCACAGATCAATCCATAGATGCGAAAATTGTCCAAAGCGACTGGCAAGAACCTTGTCACCGGGGGACAGGGTGTTTGTGATGGCAGCTTCCCAACAACCCGTGCCTGAGCTCGGGAACATGAAAACCTGTCCACTGTCGGTCTTGAATACTTTTTTCAAATCCGCGAACAAAGGGAGAGACAATTCAGGAAATTTCGGTGAACGCTGATCTTCCTGGGCCACCATCATCGCGCGGCGAACACGATCAGGAACATTGGTTGGGCCTGGAATAAAAATCGGGTTATCGAACATTGTATCTCTCCGTTTGGTGTGTCTGTTTGGCATAAGAATATAGGGTTATGCGAATCTGGTAATAGTAGGGTAGGTCGCAATAAGCCCCAACACCTTGTAGAGCAGCTCTAAAATCTCTTTTGGGGCGGGAAAATCTACCCGAACGGGTGGGGTGGAAAGCTATGATGTGTAATGTCTAACTGTTGATCTTAACTGCGGTTATTGACAAAATTACGGTAAAAGCGCATCCAGACAGGCATGACAAATGATATAAACACCATTCTCGTACATGAAGATGCAGATGTGACACGGATGTCTCACGCCAGAGCTATCTCTGCCTGGCTTTTCGTTGTGTGTGGCATGATTTTAGGGATGATCGTCCTTGGTGGGTTGACCCGATTAACCCATTCCGGACTTTCCATGGTTCACTGGCAACCCGTCACCGGGTGGTTGCCACCGTTGAATGACGCTGAATGGAATGCAGTGTTTGATGCCTATAAAGGCTCACCCGAATTCACCAAGGTCAATTACGATATGACTGTAGACGGGTTCAAAGGCATATTCTGGCTTGAGTTCATACACCGCTTGTTGGGCCGCACCGTTGGTGTGGCATTTTTCCTGCCATTTTTATTTTTTATGTTCAAGGGATGGATCGATCGCAGGATTGCACCATCTCTGGTGTTCTTCTTTGTCCTTGGCGCACTTCAGGGCGGAATGGGCTGGTTCATGGTTAAAAGCGGTCTTGTTGATCATCCGGATGTCAGCCAATACAGGTTAACAGCCCATTTGGGGCTGGCTGTGTTCATTTATGCTGTCATGCTGCGCTTTGCCTTTCGTCTGCGTCGTGGCTATGACGCCGTTCGCCCCATGTTGTATGAAGATGTCTCATTATTGCGCAAAAGACTGTTATTCCTAGCAGTTTTGATTTTTATAACGATTTTGTCTGGTGGTTTTGTTGCAGGACTTGATGCGGGATTAACCTACAACACGTTTCCGTTTATGGATGGAAAACTGATCCCTGATCAACTTTATGATGGTGATCCCTTCTTTATCAGTGCGTTCGAGGATATCCTGACGGTTCAGTTCAATCATCGTATTCTTGCTTTATCCACTTTGCTGATCGTCGTACTTATCTGGCTGATGTCTTTCGGTGTTGATTTATCGCAAAGACAACGCCGAGGTATGATGTCTTTGATACTGGCATCCGTTGCCCAGGTCTCGTTGGGAATAACAACCTTGTTACTGGTTGTTCCTGTGTCTGTTGCATCCCTGCACCAATTTGGGGCTATTATTCTGCTTAGCGCCGCTATTTATGCTGTGTATACATTAGAATGGAGCAGATGAGGCATTTGCATACACCAGTATATAATAGCTTGTTTTTTAAGTTGTGAGTATAGTTGACTGTGTTACAGTATGCTTTCCGGGGAAGTACTCTGGTTTGTATTTGAGATAACAGATTAAGTGTACCAAATCAAAGAAATGAGAAAGTGGAGTTTTGACAATGAGTGACGAAAAATACCGTTTGGTAACGCGCAGCGATTTTGATGGATTGGCTTGTGCCGTATTGTTGAAAGAACTCGACATAATAGACGAGATTAAATTTGTCCATCCCAAGGATATGCAAGATGGCACCATTTTGATTTCAGGAAATGATATCAGCACCAACTTGCCTTATGTAGAAGGTGTGCACCTTGCTTTTGATCATCATGCCAGTGAAACCGTTCGTCTGGGTGATATTCCTGATAATTACATTATTGATCCCGATGCGCCGTCAGCTGCGCGCGTTGTATTTGATCATTATGGTGGAAAAGAAGCCTTTCCGACCATTTCAGACGATATGATGGTCGCCGTAGACAAGGCTGATTCAGCCCAGTTTTCTGAAGATGAAATTCTCAATCCAACGGGGTGGGTGCTGCTTAACTATTTGATGGACTCGCGTACAGGATTGGGACGTTTCCGGGAATTCCGCTTATCCAATTATCAGTTGATGAT
>JABJOR010000084.1 GCA_018664265.1 Rhodospirillales bacterium | reverse complement strand
TGTTCCCTTGACCAATCCTCCAAGGAAAAATATGCCTGTCAGCAATATTATTATATCGGTGTCAAATCCCGTCACTGAGCAACCAATTCAAGGATGTCCTCGCCCATGCTGATCACCTCGCCAAAGTAGGTTTCATCATCTGCATGGCGGCTTTCCAGTACACTGAAAAAGGAAATGACCGTCTGGGTGTCCGGATCAGCCATAAGAACCTGTCCACCAAATCCAAGATGTCCAACCCAACGTCCATTGGTGAAAGTTTGATTGCTGTAACGAACCCAGTTATAGGGATCACCACACTGTGTTCCGCGATCATTTCGACTGGCCTCCATATATGATTTATCGCCTACCGTCTCGCCGTGAATGCCCAATCCTTGCCTTGCGAAAAGCAGCCCATAACGCGCCATGTCACGCGCCGTCATGCTTGCCCCGCCAGCAATGATCGGAACCCCGTCGCAATCCGTTCCAATATGATAGACACCTTCTATTCCTGCGGCATTTACAATTTCAACCAACATTTCGCGCAAGCTCTTCCCCGTCAGGCGCTCGGCAATCCATGCCAAAATATCTGTATTGGTCGACTTATAAAGTGTCTCTCCGGTTTTATTGAAAACATCATCACTGACCAAAGCCGCAGCAAATGCCCGGCATCCGAACTCTTTTTCCCCGGGTGGTGGCAAACGCCAGCCCATGGCAATTTCTTCTGTGTTATAGCCCATCGTTGATCCGGTGTTCAGGTCTGCTGTGTAAGGATCTTCATAGTCTTCATTGAAATTATTGTTCACGCTCATATCAAGAACGTCCTGAACAGTCGCATCTGCATACCCGGAGCTGACTTCTGGCAGATACGTCGATACAGTTGCCTTTGGATCAACAAGCCCGTCTGCTATCAAGCGGCTAAAAACCAGATGCATGGGTGTCTTGCTGATGGATTGCATACTGTGTGGCTGGTTTGGCCCAAAATCAGTGGCATACTCTTCAAACAATACGGACTGTTCACGAACAACAACCAGTGCAGAAAAAGATGACATTCCAGTGATTAGCCTGACAGAATTCAAATTCCCTATGCGCCGGTCAATTGTCTTCGACAAGGTCAGAACATGGGAAGAGCGCATCGTCAAACCATAACGGGCAATCATCGCTAGGTTATGAAATGACCAACGCCTTTCATCAGGAAGGTTCCAGTTTGGCTTGTCATCTTTCTCAACGAGAAGGTCGGGATTTGGCATTATACTTAGCATTAGGGATGTCCAGACATTGACTAGAAAAATTGAGTATAATCAGTCTGTTCATAATGAATACCCGGATTTGATGCAGCAAGCACTAACAACAATAATCCGGCTTCTGCAAGGGAATGTCTTTAGGCTTATATTGCATTGTAGTAATTACAACACTTATCCAAAAAATTTATAATAGAAAAAAAATACACAAATATTTGATTAAAATATTTATCTTAATAATAATATTATAAAATCTAATTACTTGCGAATACTTAGAAATTAAAATCATTTATATTAATAAACTTAAAAATTATCTTTAATCTTTTCTCGCAATTAAAAACATGCTTTACTATCAGAAATGTGAGCAGCCCTCTGACACACGGGCAAGTAAAAATCTCCGACTCAAAATGGAACATCATAAATTCGTTATTTTAGTTGACACTTTGCATGCTTGATCCAATTTACAGTTTAACAAAGAAGAAAAGACCACATGAATAAGGTTAAGCCACAATCGTTAGGAGGAAAATTACTCAGCGTATACCTATCGGCTGTTGGCGTTATTATTTTAACTTTTTTCGTTATTCTCGAATACCAGAACTACCAATTTCTCAAGCAAAGCCTTATTGAACGATTAAGCGACTTTACCTCACATCAGGCATCTATCCTGTCATCCCCGCTTTGGAATTTCTCTATGCCATCCATAAACACTATTATGGATGCTATCCATCAGGAAGAGGCGCTCTTATTTGTCGAAATTCGCGATGATTCAGGGAAAATACTTGCTGAATTTATACAAGGCGAAAAGGCAAATGCCTTTCCCGAACTGACTCAACAAAGGGAAATTCGACACATCTCATTTGGACAAGAAACTGTCATTGGCAGTGTCGAAATTGCCTTCCACCAGAACGAACTTATTTCCGTTCTTAAATCCAGACTTTGGTCAGATGCAATTATCATGGCCGTGTGCCTGGTAACAGTTGCGTTTGTCACATTAATGACGACGCGCTCAATTATTGTCCGTCCCCTTACGGAACTACTGAATTCCATTCACTCCGTTGAAAAAAACAAACACCCCATGCCCGTCAAATGGAACGCCAACGATGAATTGGGGCAAGTTATCCATTCCTATAATGCCATGCAAGCGGCCCAGGCAAATTCCAAAATAGAACTGGAAGCAGCAAATATGGCCCTTCAGGACGAAGTACATGAGCGCAAACGTATCGGGGAAGACCTTCGGTTGGCCTTGATTGATGCGGAAAGGGCAAATCAGGCAAAGTCTGATTTTCTGGCGACAATGAGCCATGAACTCCGGACCCCACTGAATGCCATTTCAGGATTTTCTGAAATGATATTGGGTCAATATTTCGGCGCATTGGGATCAGAAAAATACGAGGAATACGCAGGTGATATTCGCACCAGCAGCACGCACTTGCTTCAATTGGTAAACGACATTCTTGATTTATCAGCCATTGAAGCCGGGAAACAGGATTTGGAAAAAAGCCTGATTAATATTTCCGAGATTGTTGCTGATTGCACCCCCATAATTTCAAGTGTGGCAAATCGCAAAGCCGTATTTCTCAAAATTGAGCATGAAAATGACCTTCCCCCACTTCTTGCAGACAGGCGAGCAATCAAACAAATATTGCTGAATTTGTTATCCAATGGTGTGAAGTTCACGCCAGAGGAAGGCACTGTTACTCTCAATATTACAGCGTCCGATAATTATCATATTATCAAAATAACAGACACAGGAATCGGCGTGCCGGAAGAAAAGATCAAGTCACTTACTGATCCATTTACCAGGGTCGAGGGCAATCCCTACTTAACGCAAGAAGGAACCGGCCTCGGTCTGACAATTGTGAAGTCTCTGGTTGAGTTGCACTTTGGCACACTTGAAATCAGTAGCGAATTAAACAAAGGGACAACGGTTACTGTTAAAATACCCGATAACCCCTTAGTCGGAATGGCGTGATATCATCCAGAGGTTGTTTCGCTAACTTTATATCCAAACTCGCCTGCAGCTTCACATACCCACTCCCACATAT
>JABJOR010000083.1 GCA_018664265.1 Rhodospirillales bacterium | reverse complement strand
TCCCGGCGTGTGTTCCTTTTGCTGCGCCAACACCGTTTTGACAACAAGCAGAAAACAAACCCGATTCGATTTCACCGAACGCAGATACGCTATTCCATGCCAAACACAAACGCCCACCCCAGGTATATTCCATCTGGGTGTCCTTGATTTGCGTGAAGCGTGCTTTAAAGGATTTTACATGGCTGCGTTTGATGGCCTCAAGGCGTTCGCCTGAAACTTCCATGCCGGGATTATACGTAAACCTGTTGCGCACGATGATGCGATCTCCGCCAGTTCCTGATATGCGCCGCACAGTTGTGCCCATAGGGTCGGCGGGTGTTGCTGACCATTGTGGTATTCCGCCAAGGCGCTTTACCTCGGTCGTGGTCAAGGCACTGGTCATGGAGGCATAGGTAAAGACATGCATTAACTGGCGTTTGTAAAATCCAAAATTCTCGACATGACCATTAACAGCCAGGATTACTTTGGGTGCTCGAACTGAGCCCGTTGGTGTGCGCGCCGTCCATTCACCACCACTGTGCTTGAGATTTGTTACCGGGCTGTTTTCAAAGATCATCACTTTGTCTGCCAGTCCCGTTGCCATGGCGCGTACAAACATTGCCGGCTGGATCATGGCGGTGCCGGGTGTATACAGACCACCTTGATAATACTCAGTTCCCGTCATGTCCTTCATCTCACCCGCATTGAGAAAACGGTATTCTTCTCCCATGCTTGAGAGGTGCCGAGCATATTGGGCATTGTGACGCATTCCGCTTTCTGTCGCGGCCGCGTTGATCTTGCCCGATAGATTAAAGGCTTCTTTCGATAGTCCGTATTCTTGTGCAGCGTCCCTGGCGAATGAAATCGCCAATCGGTTCATGGCCGTCTGTTTGCGGTCTTTCTCTTCAGCGCCTGCATAGCTGCTGGCAGATATGTCATGTGGCAAATCGATCATGAAACCGGAATTGCGTCCAGCTGGTCCTTCACCCACGCGCACTGCATCCAGCAAGACGATTTTGTCACCGGGGCACAAGCGCGAAAGTTCGCGCGCGCTTGCCAACCCGGCGAACCCGGCGCCGATAATCAGCCAGTCGGCGTGGATATCCTCCTGCAATGTTCTGGCTGATGGGGCAGGGGGAAGGAGCTTGTTCCAGCCCGTTTCGCCGGGGTCTTTTGGAAGACGTTTAACGGTTCGATCAAAGTCCATGGCGTTCATTCATCAATGGCTCCAGAGCCTGAAGAAGCGCCGGACGGTGGGCTTCATTAAACCGGGACAGGGGCCGTCTTGGTGCGCCAGTATCATAACCCATTTCTGCACAGGCCGCGTAAACGGCGGGAACGTAATCATCGAACCAGGCGAACGACATGATCGGAAACAGTCGCTCCCAAGTTTCCAGTGCGCCAGTATAATCAGCACTCGCAACTTGTTTATAAAGCTTTACACAGGATTTTGGTGCGATGCCTGCACCACCCCAAATCAGACTCTTGGCCCCTGCAAGCAAGGCGTAAAATGCGATTGCATCAGCCCCGTTGATGATATTGCCACCCGTCATGGAGAGCACTTTCTGTTTGGAAAGATCACCGGCACTGTCTTTAACACCGTAAAAATTTGGTAAGGCAGAAAGGCGTTTGAACAGGGCAGGGGTCACTTCAAATCCAACTGCTGCTGGAACGTTGTAACCGATAACCGGGATGCCAACTGTATCAATGGCTTCATAGAAAGCCACAACACCATCATCGTCACTGGGGCCTTCAAAGAACGGTGGTAAAACCATAACACCATCGGCGCCCAAATCCGCAGCATTTTGGGTTCTACGGATAACTTCCTCCTGGACCAATGCCGATGTATGACAGATGACCTTGGCACGACCTGCGATGCGTTTGATACCGATTTCAAAAAGCTTCAGACTTTCTGCTTCTGTGAGGTAAACATGCGCACCCGTTCCTGAACTCAGGACGAAACCATGGACGCCTGTATCAAGATAAATATCGAGCAATTCTTCATACCGAACCCAATCAATTGATCCATCCGCATGGAATGGGGTTCGCATTGCCAGATTTATACCTTCAAACATAATTATGTTTCCTATCTTGCCTGTTTTTCAGAATCGAGATCAGGCAAACCTTACGATGCCACGGCTATGGCAGGAAGCAAAACTTGTTGCTATTGCGGGCAAATCTTATTTGAGGGACTTAAGTTGAGGGGGAGATAACAGGTTAATCCTGAGCTACAAGAAGGCAGGTTTATACACCCAAACATGGACGTGTCAGTTGATCAGGTTTATACGATTGGGTGGGGCTGCGATTACTATATAAGGTTTAAATCATGAACGATTATTACCCCAGTATTTTCAATGACGTTATAGGCCCTGTCATGCGTGGAGCCTCCAGCTCTCATGTTGCAGCAGCTCATCGTATTGGGGCTCTGGCACGAGATTATATGAAGGGAGAGTTTGATCGTGCCCTCATCGAATATGATCCCAACGGTTCGTTAAAGCCCACACACGACAGCCAAGGCTCTGACATGGGGTTGTTTACGGGCCTGATGGGTTGGGATGTGACAGATGAGCGCATGGTCGATGCTGTCTCACATCTTGAAGGTCAAGGCATAAGCGTAGAAATACGCATTACCGATTATCAGGCAATTCACGCCAACACATACAAACTCACTCTTTCAAACAATACTGAATCGATTTGTTTCATTGCCATTTCAACGGGTGGCGGGATGATCGAAATCATCGAGATCAATGGCTGCAAACTCTCCATCGTCGGTGATTATTATGAGACGTTGATTTTGTGCACGGATAAAACTTTGATGGGTACACTTAAGAGTGATTATGTCCTTCAACATGAAACCCCTGAAGGATATCTTATTCAAGTGAAAGGCCAGGCTTTTGTCGATAAAAGCCAGTTGCCTGATGACTGTGAGGTCAGAACCCTCAAACCTGTTTTACCCATAGGCTCACAACGGGAGTTGAGCATTCCTTTTCGCGATAGTGAAGAGCTGATCAGCTTTAATACAGACAAGGGAATGGATCTTTGGAAGCTGGCCCTTATCTACGAAAGTGCCCGAGGCAATATCTCCGAGGAAATAGTTTTTGACAAGATGCGTGAGATTGTTCGCATATTAGACCAGTCCATTGCCCAGGGAATTGCCGGCACGTCTTATGCGGATCGCATTTTTTCTACACAAGCACCGAATTATAAACTGAAAATGTTATCGAACAGCTTCATGAATCTGGGGCTCACAAATGATGTGATCCTGGCCGTTACGGCGCTGATGGATATCAAGAGTTCTATGGGTATTATCGTTGCTGCCCCAACGGCCGGGGCTTGCGGCACTCTGCCCGGTACCTGTCTTGGTGTGGCAAATGCCCTCAACATGTCTGAAGATCAAAAAGTCAAAGCCATGTTATCGGCTGGCCTTGTCGGTGTGTTTATTGCACGCAAGGCAACGTTCTCTGCTGAGCTTGGAGGTTGTCAGGCTGAAACAGGCTCGGGCTCCGGTATGGCTGCGGCGGCCCTTATTAGTCTTTTTGATGGTACGCTTGAACAAGCCCTTGGTGCAGCTTCCATGGCTTTGCAAAACACTTTTGGCCTTGTCTGTGATCCTGTAGCCAATCGTGTAGAGGCTCCCTGTTTGGGCAAAAACGTCCTGATGGCTGGCAATGCCCTTTCAGCAGCCAATATGGTGTTGGCAGGATTTGATCCCCTTATTCCACTCGATGAAGTGATCGTCGCCATGCACAAAGTGGGGCAGGCCATTCCGTGTGAATTACGATGTACTGGTAAAGGCGGCTTGGCAATGACGCCAACTGGACAACGCCTTTTAAAAGAAATGTCATAAATATTGATGGGGTAATGATATGTCTGGGCAGCTACCCTTTGACGATGACACTTTACAGGGTTTGTTATTTAACACCTGAAAACAGTAGTCGAGAAATATCATCTGCTGCTTTCACAATGCTGGAAGCGATATCCTCTGTTTTAAAATTACCACAAAATCGTTCTCGAACCCCGACAATGGCCAGTGCTCCGATAATGGTATCCTCCCCCAATTTCAAAGGCGCCGCGACAGCATATATACCCGGATCAAGTTCTGAATCATTGGTTGCGTATCCCCGTTCGCGGGTATGACGCAACTCGGCTTTTATGGCTTTCTTTCCGATAATTGTATTTGGCATGAATTTTTCAATGCTCTTGGTTAGTTCCAGCTCAATCTCCTCATCAGATTTAAAGGCAAAAATTGCTTTGCCAGACGCCGTTGCATGCATTGGAAATTCAAATCCTGGATGGACCAACGTTCTGGAACCTGTGGTTGGTAAATAATAGTCAACCAATTGAAGGCCGGAACTGGTCATTTGAACGACATAGGCCGTCTCTGCAAACTTCTCGGCAAGTTCAACCAGGACAGGCCGGGCTAATTCTTCGAGTGAGCCAGTGCCCAGACTTAACAGCAGGACACGCTTTAAACGTTCACCGATCTCATAAGATTTTGTGGCAGGATCTAGCTTCAGGTATCCAACATCCAGCAAAATATTCAACGTTCGGTGTGTGGTAGAGGGCGGTAATTCGACAGCTTTTGAAATGTCAGCCAATGTCATGGAGTCATGAGAAGACGCTACAACATCTATAATTAAAGTCATGCGGCGAACAGGATTTGACGAAGTCATAAAAGGTCCTAGTGATTCTTCAGTGCTTTTAATTATAGGCTATTGACTCAAATTTAAAATTAAAGATATATTCTATAAAATAGAAGTCAATTCTAAAATATAAAATTTATCAATATAAAATTGGATACATAAGTGACAAACATTGAAACCAATCAAGATCGGTTGTGGTCGACACTGATGGACTTGGGACAGCTGGGTGAAACCGAAATTGGCGGATGTAACCGCGTTGAATTTACAGCTTTGAACAAACAGGCGCGTGACCTGTTTTGCTCATGGGCGAAAGATGCTGGCTGTGAAATTTTTGTTGATGGCTTTGGCAACATCCGTATTCGCCGTCAAGGGAAAAACCCTGACGCGCCAGTGGTCATGTGCGGTTCTCACCTGGATACGCAACCGACGGGTGGAAAGTTTGATGGCATCTATGGTGTGCTGGGCGGCCTTGAGGCCATTCGTTCACTTAATGATGCAGGCGTTGAAACAGACGCTCCAATTGAAGTGGTCGTCTGGACCAATGAAGAAGGTTACATGTTTCAGCCCATGATGGGCTCCGCCGTATGGACAGGTATGCTACCCCTTGAAGATGCATTTGCCATGCGCGATGAAAAAATTGATTTCGGTATTTGTGAAGGTTTGGATCGCATGGGCTATTTAGGGGATGCGCCCTTTATGGACCGCGCGAAGGTCGCTTGCTACATTGAGCTGCACATTGAACAAGGCCCGGTTTTGGGAAACGCTGGCGAAATCATTGGTGTTGTCGATGCAACCCAAGGCCAACACTGGTATGATCTGGAGCTAACGGGTGTTGAGGCACACGCTGGCCCAACCCCGATGCCCGTGCGCAAAGATGCCATGATGGGCATGAGCCGAATTGCTCTGGAAGTGAAACGTATTGCCGAAGACAATATGCCAGCATGCGGCACATGCGGGTTCGCCGAAGTCTTTCCAAACTCCCGCAACACCATTCCGGGCCGTGTGAAGTTTTCGGCAGACCTACGTCATCCAAACCCGAAAAAACTGGCCGCCATGGATATGGAATTCCGTGAAGTTGCCAAAAGCATTACAGATGAAATGGGTTTAAAACTTTCCTTAAGCGAATTCACCTTTATCAAGCCTCTGCCTTTCAATCAGCCTTTGGCAGACGGTATCGAGAAAGCTGCCCTAGCAACCCAGAAACCATATCGTCGAATGTTTACAGGCGCAGGTCATGATGCGTGCAATATTGCGCGCTTCCTGCCTACGGCGATGATCTTTATTCCGTGCCGTGATGGTATTAGCCATAATGAACTGGAATGGGCGGAAGCTGATCATTGTAAAATTGGGGCGGACGTTTTGGTAAACACCTTGATGGCCGCAGCCAATGGCCAGATAACATACGAGTAAAGACCGTGAACAATACTATGAACACTAACATGAAACATAATATTCTGGGCGGCCCTCAGGATATTTTCTATGCAAACAGCAATATTGTTCCACTTCCCCTCATCACACGCACCAAAGGGATCTGGATGTATGATGATGAAGGCAACAGCTATATTGATGTCTCCTCCGGTCCAGTGGTTAGCAACATTGGACATGGAAACGAACGTGTTGCCGATGCTATGGCGCATCAGGCAAAAACAATGGATTTTGCCTACAGCCGTGTCTCGCGCCATCAACCCAACATTGATTTAACAGAGTGCATTTCAAAACTTGCTGGCCCCGGTTATGAGCGTGTCGCGTTGGCATCCGGCGGATCAGAGGCCATGGAGATTGCCCTGAAATTCCTGCGCCAATATGTTGTGGCGACAGGTAAGCTTTCCAAGAAGAAAATCATCACACTGACCCCGTCCTATCATGGTGGCACGATTGCGACGCTTGCGATCACAGGCGATGACGCACTTGATCCTTTCATCGACGGGTTTGCTGTTAAATCTGAACGTATCCCGGCACCATTTCAATACCGTGTGCCAGAAGGACATACTCCTGAAAGCTACCGTATGGAATGCGCCGAAGCTCTTGAGATAAAAATCCAGGAACTGGGCGCAGAGAACGTATTGGCATTTGTCGTGGAACCCATTGGGGGATTGGCGACAGGTGCCCAACCACAATGCGAAGATTATGTAAATCGTGTGCGTGAGATTTGCACCAGGCACGGTGTCTACCTGATCTATGATGAAATCTTGTGTGGCACAGGTCGCACGGGGCAGTTTTTGGCAAGCCATGCCTGGCCGGATGCGCCCGGTGATCTCGTCGTATTGGCAAAGGGGCTTGGCTCTGGTTATGCCCCACTGGGGGCTGTGTTGATGCCTGCTAATATGGTTGATCATCTGGCAGGACTGACAGGCTTTAACTTTTCGCATACCTATAATGCGAACCCCATTACGTGCGCGACTGGCTTGGCTGTGTTGGCAGAGTATGAGCGCCTTGATCTTCTCAATGCAGCAAGCGCCCGTGGTGCATATTTGAAAGTTGGCCTTGAAGGTCTTGCTGAAAGCCATCCGTCCATTGGCGATATTCGTGGATCCGGTATGTTGATGGCTGTTGAATTGGTATCTAACCGAGAAACCAAAAGTTCCTTCCCGGCAGAGTTTCCACCAACCGAGCACATCCGTATCATTGGTCTGAAGCATGGCCTGATCATTTATTCACGTCGTACGGCCAATGGCAAATATGGTGATTGGTTCATGGTAGCACCACCGCTGACAATTACAGAAGCGGAATGTGATGACATGCTCGCACGGCTTGATGCAGTCTTAAACGACTTTGAAATTCAAGCTGCACAGTACATGGGTATATGAATATGAGTAACACTTCCCATAAAGGTAAAGTCGCCGTCGTTACTGGCGCATCATCCGGCATCGGCGCTGCGGTTGCCCTTGCTCTGGCAAAAGCCGGTTGCCATGTTGCGGCTACGTATAGCGGAAATCGTGATGGCGGTGAAGCTACTGTTCATGCGTGCATAGCCGAAGGTGTCGAAGCAATCGCCGTCAAATGTGATATTTCAAAAGATATTGATTGCGTAGCCTTGGCAAAAGCAGCCTCCGACAAATGGGGCCGTATTGATATTTTGATTAACAATGCTGGCACCACTCGCTTTGCGGATGGCAAAGATTTGGATGCGTTGGGTGCTGAGGATTTTGAGCGTATTTTTGCTGTGAACGTTACCGGTAATTATCAAATGACCCGGGCAGCAGCAGACCAACTCCGCGAAAATAACGGCTCCGTCGTAAATATTTCATCTCACTCCGGCTTCAGTGGAATAGGCTCATCCATTGCCTATGCAGCGTCCAAGGGTGCTCTGAATACTTTGACCTTGAGCCTCGCTCGCTCGCTCGCTCCACATGTTCGTGTGAATGCGGTTTGTCCAGGATTTGTAGACACGGACTGGATGGCAAGCAAACTGGACGCTGAGGCACTCAAAGCCTTCAAGACTAAAACGGCGGCCATCACGCCGCTTAAACGTATTCCCACAGCCGAGAACATAGCCGAAGCAACGCTTTGGTTCGCACTGGGCCAAGTCCCTGCTACAGGGCAATTGTTAGTCGTTGATAGTGGCACACACCTGACGGTTGGTGACCCGCTTTAATTTTAAGGAGAATATCTACATGCCTAGAAATAAATATGCCCCCGTTGATGCTGCAAAAATACCCCGGTTTTCTGATGTTGCCACGTTCTTGCGTACCAAGCGCGTAGATATCTGTGATGATATTGATATTGGTCTGTGCGGTGTGCCATTTGATATTGGCCTGAACTATCGGACCGGCCCCCGTGAAGCGCCGGGGGCTGTGCGTCATCACAGCCGTATTATCCGCCAGGTCCACCAGACCACAGGCATTCAACCCCATGAAATGTGCAACATAGCTGATATTGGTGATGCAACGATTAATCCATTAAACAAGGATATATCGCTCGCCAATATTCAGGAGTTTTTTGAAAAATTAAAAGCCAATAATATTCGTCCAATTGCTATAGGCGGTGATCACACAATCCCGACGCCGATCTTACGGGGCATCGCAGCCGATAAGCCTGTTGGCATTTTGCATGTTGATGCCCACGCCGATACCCTGGATGAATTCTGTGGTGACAAAGTCAACCATGCAACATTCATGCGTCGTGCTTCGGAAGAAGGCTTGATTGATCCAAAGCGTGTGGTTCAGTTGGGGCTGCGTGGTAGCCGTTTCAGCCCCCATGATATTCAATTCGGTATTGATGCAGGCTGGACCGTTATCACTTATGACGATTACGAAGAGATGGGACGAGCCGCTGCCATTAAGATGATTAATGAAACACTGGGTACAGGCAACACTTATGTCTCTATCGATATCGATGGTCTCGATCCAACCGATTGTCCGGCAACACCAGTACCGGAAGTTGGCGGCATTTCTGCGCGCGATATGCAGGTGATTTTACGGTCCTTGCAAGGGGCCGATATTGTCGGCGCGGACATTTCAGAAATTGCGCCGTGCTTTGATAACCCGACAGGTATTACATCCATCATCGCGGCTAACTTGATGTTTGAATTGGTGTGCATCATGGCATATGCCATTGAGAATAACAGAAAATGACATTTCCATCTTTCTCACCACTTCTGAAAGCAATGAGCGGCCCTGCCGTTGATAAAGGGGCTATTGGCCTCATAGAACTTATTGAGGCGATGATAGACTCGGCCAAAGCTACCAATCCTATTATTCGGTTTTGTGAAAGTTTGGAGGCGTAAAAATGGATGAGCGTAGTTGTGGAGAACATGTCCCTTTTCTTTTGAAAGACTATGGTGTGGATACCGTGTTCGGGATGCCCGGCGTCCACTCTCTTGAGTTCTATCGATCATTGGAAGAAGCCGGTGTACGCCATGTCTCTGTTCGCCATGAACAGGGCGCTGGTTTTATGGCAGACGGGTATGCACGCGCCAGTGGGAAACCCGGTGTGGCTATGCTCATTTCCGGACCTGGGGTTACAAATGCAAGCACGGCAATAGGTCAGGCTTATTCCGACAGTATTCCCGTGCTGATGCTCACGGCGGCAATTGCAACGGGGGACATGGGGCTTGGACGAGGCATGCTTCATGAAATTACGGATCAGCAAGCAGCCACTGCACCGTTAACCGGGTTAAGCGCTATGGCGCTGACAGCGGATCAGGTACCGGCCTATTTTGCACAAATCTTTACGCGGTTTAAGACCCAACGTCCTCGCCCGGCCCATCTATCCATACCCCTTGATGTTCTTGAGATGCCCCTCGTAAAAGCAAAGGCCTTGAAACGTATCCCTGAATGCCCCGGCCCCAATCGAGAGGTAATACAACAGCTCACAGACATGCTGATTTCAGCAAAGTCTTTGGTTATTCTTGCTGGCGGCGGAGCCGTGAAAGCCTCATCATTCTTGCAGGGTATTGTTGAACAAAGCGGCGCGTTGTTTGTGACAACCGTCGCCGGGAAAGGTATCCTTCCAGAAAGTCATCCGCTTTCTCTTGGCTCCACCTTACAGCGCTTACCGACACGCCAAGCCATCGCCGAAGCAGACCTTGTTATCGCAATCGGTACCGAAATCGCGGAACCTGACCTTTATGTTACCGCCGATGTGGAAGCTGCGGGTGATGTTGACCCGGCTATGTTGGAGCCACGACTTTTCATGAGTGGAGAATTTATACGCATTGATATTGATCCTGATACAGTCGTACGTGATTACAATCCCGATTTAGCCATTGTTGCCGATGCGGTTCAGACTGCGCAGTTAATAGCTGAGGCTTTGTCCGATCATCGTACTGACAGTACAGCAAGGGCAGAACAGGCAAGGGTTATTCGGCAAGCCAATACTGCAACACTGTCAAAACTTGAAAAAGTCCATGATGACGTTCTTCGCGCACTTCGATCCGGTTTGCCAGATGACGCACTCGTGTACGTAGATATGACCCAAATCGGGTACACGGGGTGTGTAACATTTCCTGTTGAGCAACCCGGGTGTTGGCAATTTCCTATGGGGTTTGGAACATTGGGATATGCTCTGCCCGCAGCAATTGGAGGGCAGATAGCGTGCCCTGACCGGGCTTGTGTTGTTGTTGTCGGTGATGGTGGTTTGCAATTTACATTGCAGGAACTCGCGACGGCTGTTGAAAGCAAATTGCCGATCCCAATCGTGTTATGGGATAACGAAACCCTAGGCGAGATAGCTGATTTTATGCGGGCACGTCAAATTCCTCAAACCGGTGTTTATCCGCTTAATCCAGATTTCAAAACGCTGGCCGCTGCATATGGCGCGGGTTATACCGCGCCTCAAACAGCCAAGGATATTACCGAGGCTGTCAGTCAGGCGCTTCTGGCAGAAGGACCGACATTTGTTCACGTACGGCAGAAAACGTTGATGCAAGGTGGCTGATTTATCCCCCCCGGATGGGCTTCTGGATGCTCTGTCAGAAAAATTTGGCGAGCTTGTCTCATCTGGAGAAAGCATACGTAATCTCCATAGCCATGACGAAGGTGGCCATATGGCAGCAATGCCCTATGCCGTCTTGTTTCCAAAATCATCGAGTGATGTATCGCAGATGGTGGCTATGTGCAGCGAATATGATGTCCCCGTTATTCCTTTTGGGGTCGGGTCCGGTCAGGAAGGCGGCGTTAATGCTGTGCGTGGCGGGGTTTCAATTGATACATCGGGCCTGAACAAAATCATCAAAATTAATCAAGAGGATATGGATTGTGAAGTTGAGGCTGGCGTTACACGATTGCAGCTGGCCGATGCCTTGCGTGATACGGGCTTAATGTTTCCTGTTGATCCAGGGGCCGATGCGTCTTTTGGTGGCATGGCGGCGACCCGGGCTGCGGGAACTACGACACCGCGCTACGGTGGAATGCGTGAGAATGTTATGGGCCTGGAGGTCGTCCTTGCCAATGGAGAAACCATCCAAAC
>JABJOR010000082.1 GCA_018664265.1 Rhodospirillales bacterium | reverse complement strand
CAGGCAATACCGTCGTATTGGGAAATCGCGGCCCCTTTGGGGAGTGCCGCATCTGGATCACCGGGGTAAATTATATCAATAACACTGCCAGGCAGACATTGCTTCAGCATCTTGTCGTAAAGCTCACCAGCAGTAGACGCGCCACCAGCTTTGAGATCGTCCCGTCCGGCCTTGGAATATCCGTCGAGAACCAGAAATTTAATTTTATCAGCCATTTAGTGTATTCCTATTCAGCCCGCAGCCAGTGTATCAATTGTTGCTGCTAAATCTTTATGGTGGTCGCAGATTGCATCAGCAGTTGTTATATCGCGATCATCAGCTCGCGTCGCCGTAAACAAAATAGCCTTTGCGCCAATGGCATGGGGGCCTTTGACATCATTATGATCGCGATCACCGATGTGAACGATTTCATCCAGTTCAACACCGAGCTGCTCAGCCGCTGAATCAAACATGGATTTATGAGGCTTGGAATGGCCGACCTCATCGGAAAACGCAAAACCATCGAAGTACTTTTTAAGATCATACAGCTCAAGCAAATCACGAAGGCCTGTTCCTGGTGTGACAATCGCATCAGAGACAATACAGAGCTTGTAACGACCAGACAGGTTTTCAAGAGCTTCTTTAATGCCATCAATGGCATCCGGTGGGATATCAACTTCCATACGTCCGGTATCTTCGATCAGCTTAGCCATGGTGTCTGCTGGCAAGGTTTTCTTCAGGCCCATCAGTATAACCCGCAAGCGCTGATCAACGGTCCAGTTGATGTGGTTTTCTTTCCACACGACGTTAGAGGCTGCGTCTGCAACATCATAGGCCTGAACTACAGCTTCCAGATCAATGGGCTCAACCGTATTGAGCGCTTCCCACACTAAGTGGCGGCGTTCATCACGCTTGGAACGAAGGCCCTTCGCTGCACGTTTGGGCTCGTCTGAATCGTCATCTACAATGGTGTCCCAAAGATCGAAGGTTACCGCACGTATCGTCATAGTCGTATTTTCCCTAATGTTAGCCGTGAATGCCGAGGACGGCTTTTCTACAAATTTCGGTGTATTGGCCTGCTGTAAACTGAATTGGGTTACCACCAGCCGATGGATCATTAATGGCCTTTGCGCCAATTGCTTCAACGCATTCTTCACTGACACCAATCGCTGCCAAATCATTGGGAATTCCCAGATCTGAACGTAAGGTGAGCACCCAGTCAACAACAGCTTCAAAGTTATCGCCAATGCCAAGACAGCGGCCCAGATAGGCTAAATCATCTTCAATGGCTGGTTTGTTGGCCCACAAAATGTATGGCATCACAATGGCATTAAGCAATCCATGGTGTAGATCAAACGTTGCCCCTAAAGGGTGCGCCAGTGCATGCATACCGCCCAGACCACGTTGAAACGCTGTAGCGCCCATGGTAGATGCTGCCATCATCATGGAACGTGCCGCAACGTTGGAACCATTGTTGGTAGCTTCCAATAACCAGTCTTTTATGATCAGCATGCCTTCTACCGCAATGCCACGTGCCATAGGATGGAACCCTGGCGCACAGAAGGCTTCCAGATTATGGGACAGTGCATCCATGCCCGTTGCAGCCGTAATTTTGGCTGGAAGGCCAATGGTCAGCTCTGGGTCAGCGATTACAATGGCTGGAACCATCAAGGGATGGAAAATGATTTTCTTCAGGTGTTCTTCTTCATTGGTAATGACAGAAGCACGACCGACTTCTGATCCTGTCCCTGATGTGGTTGGTACGGCAATGATTTTTGCGACACCGGATTCAATGACCCGGGTCCAGTTATCTCCAACATCTTCAAAATCCCAAATAGGAAGGTCTTGCCCAACCATCAAGGCTACAGCCTTGGCTGCATCCAGACCACTGCCCCCGCCATAGGCGACAACACCATCATGCCCACCAGCCTTATAAGCTTTGACACCATCTTCAACATTGCTCCCGACCGGGTTTGGTTTTATGTCGCTAAATAAACCACATTTAATATTGGCAATCTTGAAGCTGTCCAGAATAGCTGTGGTCATGGGCAGATCACGCAGGCCCGGATCAGTAATGATCAATGGATTGGACATACCTTGATCTGCACAAGCCGCAGGAAGTTCTGAAATACGGCCTGCGCCAAATTTAATTGTTGTAGGGTAGTTCCAGTTTCCAACAAGGTTTGCTGGATCAATAGAAGAAGCGTTCATAACTGTTTCCTTATTTAGGCGAGATCAACACGCAAGTGGTAAGATTTAGGCCGGGTCAGGCTTTCGTATCCAACGCTGGATAAAGTGCAGCCACGGCCAGTGTTTTTAACCCCTGTCCAGGCAAGTGCCGGATCAAGGTAGTCACATCTGTTCATGAACAAGGTTCCGGTATCTATCCGGTCACCAAGTTTAATGGCTTTGTCAGTATCAGTGGTCCAAATCGATGCCGTTAAACCGAACTCACTATCATTCATAAGCTCTACGGCTTCATCATCATCTTTGACTTTCATGATGCCGACAACGGGACCAAAGCTTTCTTCTGTCATCACACGCATGGAATGGTCAACATCGACCAGCACCTGAGGTGCCATATAGGGTGTACCGGGTTGGTCCATGGCGAACTCGGAAGTATCGATAAGCGCTTTGGCGCCTGCTTTAAGGGCGTCATCAATCTGTGAGCGAACAAAGTTTGCTGCCTTGGTTGTGACAAGCGGCCCGAGCGTGGTTTGCTGTTCAAGAGGACTTCCAAGCACATATCCGCGAACGACTTCAACAAATTTTTCAACAAAATCGTCATAGACTGATGCATGAACGTATATGCGCTCAATACCACAGCATGATTGTCCGGTATTGAAAAACGCACCGTCAACTAGGTTTTCGGCTGAATAAGATACATTTGCATCTGCGCAAACATAAGCCGGATCTTTACCGCCAAGCTCCAGGCCCATACCGATAAAGCGACCAGCAGCATTTTTTTCCATAATCTCACCAGCCGGAACCGAACCCGTGAAGCAAACGTGGTTTATTTCAGGGGACTGAATAACCTCTGCGGTCTGATCATGGGACATATGAAGAACCTGAAACAAGCCATCTGGTAAACCAGCAGCCGTAAATGCATCTGCTATACGCTCAGCACATAACAGGGTTTGCTGTGCGTGTTTCAAGATAACAGCATTACCGGACATCAGCGCCGGAACAATGGAATTCACAGCTGTCATGAAAGGAAAATTCCATGGTGCTATGGTTAGAACAACACCAACAGGTTCACGCTTTATATAGCGCACAAAGCCATCCTTGGGGCCAACATCGACAGACTTTAGAGAGTCCTCGGCAATAGAAATCATATATCGGGCGCGTTCTTCAAAGCCGCCGACTTCGCCAGCACCAAATCGAATTGGGCGGCCCATCTGCCAGGCGAGTTCCTGGGTTATACGATCTTTTTGGGCAATAAAGGCGTCTACAGCTTTAGTGCATATTGCGCCACGTTCTGCAATGGATTTAAGCTTCCAGTCTCGTTGAGCGGCAGAAGCCTTCTGAAGGGTAGCCTGAATGTCCTGAGAAGATGCATAAGCACGTTCTGCATAGATACTGCCATCGACGGGAGAAATAATTTTAAGCATTTTGAACCCCACATTTTAGATCAGTTAATTACAATGTTCAGTTTT
>JABJOR010000081.1 GCA_018664265.1 Rhodospirillales bacterium | reverse complement strand
GGTGTAAACGGATTTTCAGCTTCAATTCAGTCTGAAGGAATGAATTACACCTCTGACTGGGAGCTTTCAATTGCCCGCGCAGCCGCAGTGAGCAACTATTTGCGCAGTTCCGGGGTCATGCAGGATATTACAGCCTATGGTTTTGCTAATAGTCGGTATAATGAAGAAAGTGAAAATGCTGACATCAGGCAAGACCTTTTGGCAGAGAGAGTAGATATTGTTATTTTTCCGGCGGCGAGCACACAGTGATTGGAAATATATATACCTCAGCGTTATTAAGAAGCATATTGGTCAGTGTAAGAGCAATAGCTATATTCCTGATGGTGAATGTGGTTCTTGTCTCTATTGCGCAGGCTGAAAGTGTACGAATTCGCGCTGCTTCCAGCGAAGAGAATGGCCAGAAAATAGGCCGAATGGTTTTTGGTTGGGATATTCCTGTAAGTTATAAAGCTGCCATAAAAGGAAATACTCTGAGTGTTTCCTTTAGCAGTGTCATCGACGCCGATATTTCGACAATACGTCGTGGCTTGTCTGCATTTGTTACGAATGTTCAGCGTGGTGATGATGATCGCAGGGTTGACCTCCAGTTATCTGGAGAATTTAAACTCGCTCATTATCCAACAGGGACATCAATTGTAATTGAGCTGATTGATAAAGCGCCGCAGCAACAATCAGCAAGTGTACAGCAAGCTGAGCCTAAAGTTGAAACCAGGGTTGAGACTCAGACCGATAAAAAAATAGAAGACCCGGGGAACTTATCAGAGATAAAAGTTCGTACTGGTCGCCATTCAGACAAGCTTCGCATTGTATTTGATTGGCCAAGCAAAGTTGCTTATCGATTTGAACGTAATAATGATGTCATTCGTATAGTGTTTGATAGCCCCGTTCGCATAAAATCAGCATCACTGTCCAGGGCTGCACCTACGCTTATCGGTGCTGCACGATCCGATGTTACCTCGTCACAGACAATTATCAGTTTGGCAGTGGCGCGCGGCGCGAAAGCGAAGAATTTTTATGCAGGATCAAAGATTGTATTGGACCTGTTTTTTCCAGGAGATGGAAGTGTTGCAAGAAAGAACTTGCCTGAGCCAAAGCTGGATCAGGAAACAGTGCAATTGCAATTGCAATCGCAACCTCAAACCAAAACCACTGAAGCAACCAAAACAGAGGTGAAAACAGTTTCATCTGAAATCCCCTCTGTGGAAACTTCTAATGTTGCTAAATCTACAAATACGACGGCTGAGAGTGATAATTCGCCAACGTCCCTGACAACGGATACAGCAGTAGATGTGTCCGCGACCAATGTTAAGGGGGACGCTGCGGGGAATGAAGTCCCCTATAATCCAAATGAACGCTACACAGGTGAAAGCTCTTCTGGGGCGGATGTGATCGATGATGGATTTGCTTTTCGTTTTGATTGGGATGAGCCGACTGGCGCAGCCATTTTCAGGCGAGGAGGGGCTTTGTGGGTGGTTTTCGACAATCCAGGTGATGTGAACATAAAAGGAATGCGTGATATCGCGGGCAAGTCCGTCGTTGATTTAGTTCAGCTAGACCATCCTGAGGCTGTCATTCTACGTGCGATTACAGCACCAGGCATCAATCCGTTGCCTCGTAAAGACGGCTTAACATGGATATTGGAATTCAGAAAACAAAGCCTGACCACTCAAACACCGATTGAATCCCTTGCCCAACCAGAATCTCCCTTAGGTGCACGTGTCTTTTTGCCAGTCGCAGAACCAAGAGCCGCTGTTGCTATTACGGACCCGGAAATTGGGGATAATTTTATTGTCGTTCCTGTGGTTCCACTTGGATACGGTGTGAACCATTTTTATATATACCCGCAGCTTCGTATTCGCCCATCAAGTCAGGGCATTATTATTGAACCGGTTATAGATACCCTACAGGTCCGTCCAATACGTGATGGGGTCAGTATTGCAAGTACTGAAATTATGCATATTTCCCCTGTATCTGAAGAAGATATTGCGCGTGCCAGATCTGATTCATCACGCCCGCTTTCGCGAATAGTTGATTTTGGCCCTGTACAGGGGTTGATGCGCCAATTCTACAGTGTTGATAGGCAAGATTTCGAGCATGCGATCATTTCAACTGAAAATCAGGATGAGCGTATTGTAAACCGGTTGGATTATGTACGGTTTTTGATAGCCCATGGCTATGGACCTGAGGCATTTGCAGCCCTGGAAGTTGCTGCAGCTATAGATCAGCCTATAACTGAATTGGCGAGTTACTATGTTTATCGCGGTATCGCGAATTGGATGTTGCGCCGATATGAAAAGGCTTCAGAAGATCTGAAATCTGAATTGCTCGATAAAAATGATGAAGGTGATTTTTGGCGTGCCATAGCTGTTTTCTCTGATGGAAACAGGGATGACGAAACAATCCGGGCTATTCGTTCTACCAGCAAAATACCAAGCACCTACCCACCAGAATTACAATCAGCCCTCACTTTAAAAACAATAGAAGCATCCCTTGCTGTGGAAGATATTGCACACGCTCGTGAACAGATTGAGCTACTCAGTGCACAGCAAATGATACCAAAATATCAAAGTGAGTTAATGTTGTTGTCCAGCAGAATGAACGAAATGGATGGCAACGTAGAATCAGCGATATCAAATTTAGAAGCAGTTATTGCTGCTGAGTATGAGCCAACGATGGTTCGTGGGGAGTTATTGCGCATTAAGTTAATGCTTAAATTAGGCCGTATTACACCTGGATCGGCGCTTGTCGACCTGGAAGGTCTTCGGTATGCGTGGCGTGGTGGTGATTTTGAGTTCAATCTGCTTCGTGAGCTTGGCGGTGTGTATATACTGGCAGGTGGTTATCGCCAGGGGCTTGAAACCTTAAGGCAGGCTGCTTCATATTTCAGGAATAAAGAAGAAGCGTTTGAAGTCACGCAACAAATGTCTGATGTTTTCTCAGAGCTGTTTCTTGAGGGAAAAGCAGATGAAATGCTGCCTATTTCAGCTATTGCACTTTATGAAGAATTTAAAGTCTTAACACCTGCAGGCAGTCTTGGGGATGATATGATCAGAAAGTTAGCCGACAGACTTGTCGGAGTGGACTTACTTGATGAGGCAGCGGTTTTGCTTGATAGCCAAATCCGCCATCGCCTTAAAGGTGCTGAGAAAGCCCGTGTTGGAGCACGGCTTGCCGTCGTAAAGGTGCTATCAAAAGAGTATGATATGGCCCTGGATGCATTGGATATTTCGCAGGAGAGCGACCTGCCTGAACAACTGGAAATCCAAAGACGGCATTTAAGAGCCAGAGGGCTTGCAGGGCTTGGAGATGATGTTTCTGCTCTGCTTTTACTTGAAGATGATGAGAGCCGAGCGGCTGAGCAATTGCGTGTTGATATTTATCGAATGACAGATGATTGGAGTAAAGCTTCTAAATCTCTCGGTAAGATCGTTAATATGACCGGCGCAAAACCATCTCAGCCTTTAACGGAAGAACAGGCGAGTTATATTCTTAGCCATGCAATTGCTCTTACTTTGGGAAATAATGATCGCGGGCTTAGCCGCTTGCGCAAAAATTATAATGAAGCCATGCGTGAAACCAACCTCTATGATGCTTTCAGATTGATTGCTACACCAGAACAATTCGGATTGATCAATTACAGCGCTATTTCTGAAAAGGTGAAAGTGGTAGAAAGGTTCCAATCGTTTATGGCAAATTATAAAGATCGGTTGAAAAGTGGGGAGCCATTGAGTTCAATAAACTAGATGGTTCAGGGTATCATATCGTTGATAACCTGTTCTGTACAAGTTAACACAGTCGGCAGAATACGGCTTCTGTGGGAGTTTGAAATTTATTTTACAGGTATTCGTTTTGATACGTGTATCTGTGGTTTTCGCATTCCCCAAGGTAGCGCTTCTTCAAAAAATGCCGCGAGGCGGATTAGTGTTGCTTCATCACCAAATTGGCTGGCAAATTGGACGCCTACGGGTATGCCTTCATTGGTTTCGTCGAGAGGTAAAGAAATTGCGGGTTGCCCGGTCGTATTAAATGTAGCAAGAAACGAATCATTCTCAAAAACCTGTGATTGCCAGCTCTCTGCCGTAAATGGTTCAGACGGCTCGGATCTATAGTATTTGTCGATAACAGGAGCAGGTTGCAAATTGGTCGGTGTAACGAATAGATCATATCGTGCGAAAAAATGACCGACAGAGCGGTTGACGGTGTTAAAAACGCCCAGTGCATCCAGCAATTGTGTTGCAGAAATCTGCTTTCCATATCGGTAACATTCTAATGTCGTTGATTGAAGTGTCGCTTCGTCAACCTTGCGCCCTAAACGTGCTGCAATAACATCAGTGTCCCGTGCCAAATTTGCGCAGGCAACAACCGTTGTTGCCATGATAAATGCCTCGATGTCATAATCAGGTGTTGCTTCCTCAACGGTGTGACCCTCTGCTTCAAGCTTGCGCAGGGCAGTATGCACAGCTTTTTTTGAATCTTTTCCTAAGGGTGATTTGATCCATGAGCTGTTTGTATAAGCAATGTGCATTTTTTTTAGGGGCCGCATAATTTCTTCACGATAGGGCCGTTCCGGTTTTGTGATGCTGTATGGGTCCCCTTGTGCCGGTCCGTTCATTATGTCCAGACATAGGGCGCAATCGCGTGCGCTGCGGGTTAATACAAATGATGCACTAAGGCCATTATTGCCTTCGCTACGCCCCGGTCCGGCAGGAATACGGCCTCTGGATTGTTTTAACCCAATTAGGCCGCAATATGC
>JABJOR010000080.1 GCA_018664265.1 Rhodospirillales bacterium | reverse complement strand
TGAGCTTTAAATTAGGCAGTTTATAACCAGAAGTGGAAATTCAAAAAGCTCAAAATCTGGAGCAGAGCATGCCAGCTTACGCACATTACAAACATTTAGGGCTGTCGACGTCAGCCTGGAAAAATGCTCTTCTCAAATTTCGAGGTGAATTTTATTTTTAAATAAGATACCCTTCCTGAAAAGGAGTAAGGGTGGAATGAATAAAAGACTCCCCCATATCAAGAAGAAACCAATTTCGATTTTTTGGAATGGAAAATCTGTTGTGGGCTGCGAAGGAGATTCCATCGCCGCCACATTGTATGGCGCTGATGTACGCACCTTAACAAAATCAAGAAAGTTTCATGACAATCGTGGACTGTCGGGCACATTTACAGCCGGGCATTTAACCAGCGTCGAAGGCCGGCCACATTGTCGACTTGATCGGACTATAGCCACGCAAGGTCAGCATATCGAAATGGAGAATGTATGGCCAAGCATCAATTTTGACATTTTAAACGCAGCCAAACTACTGCCGCGCAAAAAGATACGGGCGGGCTTTGAGCACCCCCGTATCATCCCTGATGGAACATTTATCTGGAAACTTTGGGAAAAATTCCTGTGGACCATGGCCGGTGAAACCAATCCGCCAAAACGCGAATCCATAACCACGATTTCCGGAAGTCAAATAAAGATTGATACACTGATTATAGGGGGTGGTCCGTCTGGTATAGAGTCTGCCAAACAAGCCAAGGGTACCACACTTCTTGTTACTCGATCTGAGTTTTTAGGTGGGATGGCTTTTGATAGCACCATTGAACACTTTGATTTACCCGATACCGTGAAGGTTCTGACGGGGTATGAAATTTATGCTTTGTATGAAAACGCCAGGATTGCCATGGCTGCACCAAATGATTCATCTGCACCAGCCATCCTAATCGAAGCTAAGGAAATTATTCTAGCAACGGGCCAATATTCTGTACCCCCCCTTGTTCCCGGCGTAACTGTTCCAGGAGTACTGGATGCCAGAACAGGATTACACCTGGCCGCACGATATGGCGTTCCACCCGGCAATAAGATTTTGGTTGCCGGTTCGAACAAAGGTCGTGCAATTGCAGAGCGACTCATTGCACTGGGATGCAATGTAATTGACTTCATTGAAGCATCCAGCATTGAACGTATTCTCGGGCATCGATCTATCTCTGGGGTGGTTACGAAAGGACGTACGATAAAGTGCGATTGTCTTATCCATGCTGGTCCTTGGCGTACAGACCCAGCTC
Source organism: Rhodospirillales bacterium (assembly GCA_018664265.1). GTDB lineage: Bacteria > Pseudomonadota > Alphaproteobacteria > Rhodospirillales > Casp-alpha2 > JABJOR01. The sequence goes on along the minus strand of JABJOR010000080.1, from coordinate 2,739 downwards.
TTCCATTTCAGGCCAGCGCTGATGGAGACCTGCGCCTTGTTGCCGGAGAAAGCCCATCTCATGTTCATAAAGTCGGAGCCTGTAATGAAGAGGATGAAGATATCACATTTGGCCCTGCTTTGAATCGAGATTCTCTTGTCTGCCCGTGCATGGATGTAACTGTTGACGAAGTTATTGATCTGATCGATCAAAACATTACACATGTTGAAGAGTTAAAGCGTCGAACGACATGCGGCATGGGAACCTGCCAAGGGGTTCCATGCTGGGATTATCTTGCCGCAGTGATTGCACATGTTTCCGGAAAACCAATCCATGAGATCGGGCATCCAAGCTATAGACCACCACGGGCTGCGATTACATTCGGACAGGCCGCAGGACTTGTGGATGTGACGGAGGTGGAAACATGACCTTACCTAACAAAGTTGAAACCGTGATTATTGGTGCCGGAATTCAGGGATTGCTGCTTGCCTTTAATCTAGCGGACCGAGGCAAACGAGATATTCTGGTGTTGGATGCTGGCTACTGGCAAGGTGGAGCATCTGGCCGAAATGGCACACTTATTCGTGGCGGGTTTTCTTCCGTGGAGTGGACAGGATTCTTTAGTCACTCTATAGAGCAATGGAAACAACTTTCATCACGTATCGGGCACAATGTAATGTTCACGCCGCGTGGGTATGCCATTATTGCTGAATCCGAGATATCACGTTCCATGCTCGATACGGCATATAAGAACCAATGTGACCTTGGTGTCAGAACCGAACTGTTAAGCAATACACGCTTGCGTAAAATCCTCCCTGCGGCTGATCATGATCGAATAAAAGGTGCAATTCATCTCAAAGATGGCGGCACAGCCCCTCATCATGCTGTGATGAAAGGTGCATTAAGCGCCCTGCATAACCGCGGTGTTAAGGTTCACTATCAAACGACGGTAACCGATATTGAAACTACAAATGGCCGTGTGTCGGCTGTTTTTATCGGGGATCATAGAATTGAGGCAGATTTGACCGTTATTGCGGCAGGGGCGCATTCTACAGAGCTTGCTAAATGCGCAGGTGTTGAACTGGAGGCCGCTCCTTTTCGTATTGAAGCATTTGCATCGGAGCCCTTGCGCCCCCTAATCTATCCTGCCATAGCACTCATTGACCGGATGACATATTTGCACCAGACTGCACGCGGTGAAATCGTCGGTGGTAGTGAAATTAAAGGCGAAACCGCTAAATTCAACCTAAAATCATCGGCCTACGTTCTTCCACGATACGCCCGCAATGTCGTCGAAATGTTTCCGCAGACAAAGAACCTTCGCATTCTCAGGCAGTGGTCGGGGTTTCTACACCCAGCCCCAGATGGAGGGCCACTCCTTGGCCCGCACCCAGACATTGGAGATTTATGGTTCACGGCGGGGTGGACCTATGGCATCGCAGGCGGCCCAGGAGCTGCCGATCTGATGGCAAAGGCAATCACAACCGGGGAGATCGATAGCCGCATGGCGGCATTCTCAATTGATCGATTCCGTAGAGGAAAACCCTGTATTGAAGCATCGGCTGTCATTGACAATGCCAGTGCTATAGCCTGAACCCATTATACATTCACATCGGCACTGGGTGGTCAGGTGGCAGTTTTGCATCCTGCCTTCTGGCAACGGCCTGCTTTCCCCCACACAGCAAACATTTGCCTTGAGCTTTGAATTAGGCAACTACTAGCCATTCCTAGGCTGCCGTGGATAATTTAATTATCCGTTTTCCTTCACACCTATATGCCTCGTATGAGAGCCGTCAGTGGCACCATAAGAAGGCAAGATTGAAACGCAACACTAGTTGCGTGAATTGTTGTGCCAGAAAAATGGGCCGCGAGTTCCTGCTCAAGCATCATGAGAAAAAATAGCGCGCGTAAAGTCCTTCTGCTTTTTAATAATGCACTATCACCACGACAAAGGGCTGCTTTGGACTTTAAATTAGGCAGCTTATAGCCAATAAGAGACATATACGCACGAGCTTAAATCGATTTTTAAAGTGTCGTTCTAGCAGACATATTATGATAAAGTGTGTTGTTAAATCTTACATTGTACATGGCAGGGAATATTATGGCTAAAACACCTGAAGATACCAAGGATGAAGAAGGCACTTCAGAGGAGCCTTTTGAGAACGCACCAACTGAACTCGATGAATTAACACATGCAGAATTACTTTCGATGTATGAACGTTCCTCAGAAGCCATATTATTTTCGAAAAATATTCAATGGCGATCGGTAGGATCTACCCTCCTTGTTTATGCTGCTTTGACAGGCATTGCTTACTTTGGTTCAGAAGATAAGTTTCTGGTAAATTTGTTAGGTGCGCTTAGCATTTTTCTAGCCTGTGGCGTTATCTTTGTTCTCGCCATGTATCAATTTTGGCAATTCAACGAGGCCCAAAGAATAATAGAAATTGAGAAAAATTTTTCTTCCCTATACTTAAAAATTCGAGACATTAAAAGTCAGCGCGAAGGAAATTTTCATCGTTACACTATTCTCTTATTCATGTGCATAACCGTCATGTTAGGTGCATTTGTAACCAACCTTATCGTTAAAAGTATGCTATAAATACACCGTGATTACACTATCCGCTAAGGGTCCAGACTGTGTAAAAACGTGAATATTAATAGAGCTTTGCAATAACTCTGATAGAATCACTTCATCACTTTGGTGGAGAGTCTCATGAAGCGTTTTGTTGAAGGTGAAGATCGCAGCCAAAGCACATTGTT
>JABJOR010000079.1 GCA_018664265.1 Rhodospirillales bacterium | reverse complement strand
TTTCACCAACGACTCTGGAGGCAGCCAATAAAAGCCCTCCCATAATTCCGGGCAGAGCCGCCGGTAACAGAACCTGCCGAACCATTTCAGAATGTGTGGCGCCAAGAGCCAGCGCCCCATCTTTCAAGGAACGCGGCACAGCAACCAGGGCGTCATCAGCAATGGATGAGACGAAAGGTATAGTCATAACCCCCATAACCAAAGCGGCAGCCAGGGCGCTTTCAGATGAAACATAAAAGCCTGCCCACTCTCCGCCTCCGCGCAGGATTGGGGCAACAATCAGCACAGCAAAAAACCCGTAAACGACAGTCGGCACTCCAGCGAGAATCTCCAAGGTCGGCTTGATTACAGCGCGCGTACGATCACTCGCATATTCTGTAAGATAGATTGCCGACAACAAGCCAACAGGGGCAGAAATTGACAAAGCCAATACACTGATCAGAAGCGTTCCGGCAATTAAGGGTACAGCGCCAAACTGCCCGGTCGCGCCGACCTGATCAACCCGAATGGCTGTTTGAGGGGACCAGTACAGACCAAACAAAAACTCACTTACAGGTACCATCTGGAAGAACCGGAAGGATTCGAACACCAGAGTCAGCGTAATACCGACAGTCGTCAACACAGCTACCAATGATCCTGAAAAAAGAGCTGCAACAATCAATCGCTCCACAAGAACACGAACAGCAGAAGAAGACGCACCCATGGATTGGGCACGTCTTCTGTTTCGCACAACAGGATTATTATAATGCGGGGTTTGCAAAGGACTTTACCTTCTTAGCCCAGGAAGCGCGTTCCTCATCAGACATGGGGATCAAACCTTTATCGGCCAGATACCCATCAAATCCCCAGGCACCTTCGCTGGTAAATTCAGCAAGAAATTCAGCAATTCCCGGGACAAGGCCAATATGAGCTTGTTTAAAATAAACATAGAGCGTCCTTGAGACCGGATAACTTCCATCTGCAATGTTTTCAAAAGTTGGTGATGAACCACCAATGATACTGCCCTGGACCTTATCGGCATTTTGATCAAGAAAGCTAAACCCGAATATGCCTAATGCGTTTGGGTTAGCAGAAAGTTTTTGAACAATAAGATTGTCATTCTCTCCGGATTCGATAAACCTTCCATCTTCGCGTATCGTATGACACAAAGACTTATAGGCAGACTTATCTGTCTTTTTAAGGGCCTTAATCCATGGAAAGGTTTGGCATCCACCTTCCATAGCCAATTCGACAAAAGCATCACGTGTTCCGGACGTAGGGGGCGGTCCGAAAACTTCAATATTTGTTGCTGGCAATTCGGCGCTGATTTCGTTCCATGTATTATACATATTTGGAGTTGTCTCTCCATCACCACCTGGAACATTCCTGGCAAGGGCCAGGAAAATATCGCGAAGTGACAGATTATAAACTTCTGATTTACGGGAGTTGGCTAAAACAATGCCGTCATAGCCAATCATAAGTTCGCCGATATTCTGGATATTGTTTTCTGCACATCGCTTTATCTCGGAATTTTTAATACCTCTGGATGCATTGGTTATATCCGGATACTGGTCTCCAACCCCGGAGCAAAAGAGCTTCAGACCTCCACCGGAACCAGTGCTTTCGACGATGGGCGTTTTGAATTTTGTTGATAAACCGAATTGCTCAGCAACCGATGCTGCAAACGGAAATACAGTAGAGGATCCAACGATACGAATTTGATCTCGTGCCTCGGCTGTTCCATGGAAGGCCAAAAGCGCAAATGACCCAATCACAAGGATTTTCTTCAACATTATATGTTCACCTTTTCAATCATTACATAAGAGCATGAGCAAATTCTCTGCTCACCAATAAGCCTATTGATGCAAGGCTTCTCTTTCGTGACTGTTATGTGAACTTTTTATGACAATTAAGACTGCCTATTTGCCCGCAAGAATACGGCAAAAGTGGAGCTTTTCCCGGGAACGCTGGTGATTTTTAATTTCCCACGGTGGCGATTGACAATATGCTTAACAATAGCCAAACC
>JABJOR010000078.1 GCA_018664265.1 Rhodospirillales bacterium | reverse complement strand
GAATATGCCAAAGAAACAGCTGAGAGCGGTATTTGGAATCCAGTGATATCGGAGGTTGGAGTATGACTGGCATGATGGTGCAGTCTTTGTTCATTATGATTGCCCTTGGGAGTGGGTTGATGGCAGGCGTGTTTTTTACTTTCTCTTCATTCGTGATGCAAGCGCTTGCTCGCTTGCCAGCAGCACATGGCATTGCTGCTATGCAAGCGATTAACGTCACGGTCATCAATCCTCTTTTTATGCTGGGTTTTATGGGGACGGCTGTTCTTTGTGGCATTCTGGTTATTGGGATTCTGACAGGTTTATTGGTGAGTAATTCTTGGGCGATTGTAGGCTGCCTGTTCTATCTTTTAGGTACTTTTCTGATCACGATTGCCTGCAATGTGCCACGTAATGAGCAACTGGCAAAGATTGATGCGGATGCGATAGATGGTGTGTCGGTGTGGGAAGTGTACGTGAAGGAGTGGACGGCTTGGAATCATGTTCGGACGGCCTGTGCCTTCGCGGCAGCAGGCGTGATGACGATTGCTTTGATGAGGTAATGTAAAGATGGGCGCGTGGATGGTCTCTTCGGAGGCTGGCAGATCGGTATTGGCGTGGATGGTTGGTACTGGCTTAGGCAGAAGCGTGTTGTTGAAACTCTTTTGGGGTTTGCCCGGTGTATCTTTTGAAGGATCTGATGAAATGAGATTGATCGGCAAATCCGTTGTCATAACCAATTTCTGTTAAATTCACATAATCTGTTTCTGTCATTTGTTTTAAGGCGGAACTGAATTGAATGGCTTTTGCAAATTGCTTTGCTGTGATGCCTATTTCTTTGAGGAAATGCCTTTCCAATGTCCTTTCAGTTACGCCCAATGAGTCTCTGAGTTCTTTGATGCTTATGGCCCCATTCGATTTGAGGACGAGGTTGATGGCCAGCTTTATTCGGTAATCTGGATTATTCGACGCATTCATCAAGAGTTCATTAAAGTAGGTCGCCAAGATCTCAACCATTTCACTTTTGTCATTTGTTTGCTGTAGCAGGTCTAAAGTGCGTTGTGTGTCTACATTCTCAACAAGCTTGAGATCGTAACAGTCGTCTCTTAATACTTTGGGATCAACACCTAACAACATTCTAACAGCAAACGGATAGAGACGAATGCAAACGAGTTGAAAGGCACCTTCTGTGTCTAACGAGATGGGCTCTATGGTTTGTCCATATAAATAAAAATCGGACAGTTTTTTATTTTTAGGCTGTATATAAAATGGATGAGTTGATTTGGAATAGATGATGCCTGCAAAACCATCTGCATAAAAAGGGTTTTTCCCATCTGTGTTGATGCCGTCACTTTCTATGTAGAAAATGTCTTTGCCAAAGGGTTCTATGGATTTGTGCATTGGAAGTTGTTCCATGATATTCTCCCCAACATGTCGGTCAGGTTCCGTCCTTCAGTTTGTCAACGCTTAGACAATCTCTTTGTGGTCAAAAAAATATCCCACTTTAAATAGATAGCGCGGCTTGTAACATTGCTTTGGCATAAGCAATGTTATAAATTTCACTCACAAGCCCACCACCCCCAGGGTATTGGTTGCCATTGCCTTGTTGGCGGTCAATATCGAGAGCCCGTGGATGTTCTGGGTTGAATCCACGTGAATATTTTTGCCGGACAAGTTCTTGCATCACTGCGAACATGTTGACTTGGCCTTCATCGACGAACACTTCGGTGTAGTCGACGTAGGGTTTTCTGACAATTACATTGCGAAAGTGCACGTGATTGATGCAGTCTCGTTCACCTAAATAGCGACACACCTCTACTGGGTCTGCACCTGTTTCACACGTGACACCACAATCGTAGGTCATGCCGTTATACGGGCTTTTTACCAGATCGAGGTATTCTTTCCAGTGTTCAAACGTATCCATGAGTTGTTCTGAGCCGCGGCTGATGGGCACGGGTGGTTCGTTTGGATGCAGGGCCAAGCGCACGTTGGCTTTCTCGGCTTCTGGGACGATTGCTTCGAGGAAATACTTGGCGCGTTTTAATTGCTCTTCCCTTGTATGCTCTCCCACGTCTTCTTTGGCGGGCAAATCTTTGGAGCGTTCGTAATCATAGGCGGTATAGCCGGCACCTGCGCGACCGATTTCTTCTTTATAACCTTCCATAAGGCGGTTGGCGTAAAAGTTGTATTCGATTACGGGTAGGCCGACCTTACCGGCTGTGCGGATGGATTGGATCACGTTTTCGATTTGCTCGTCACGACCCGGTCGCCCGTAGATGACATCTGGAAACCCAGAAATCATCATGTTGCAAATGGTGAGGCCGTTGGCTTCGAAACGTTCCATGCGTGCACGAAGCTCTGATTCATCCCACGGGGTGCGACCACCGCTCATCAAGACATAATCGACGCCTACCTGTTTCAACTGACGCATGGCAGCTGCATCGGTTTGGGAGCTGCGTCCCATACAAATTTTCGGTGTGTCTGGACCTAACTCTGGAGGCCACAAAACGCTGTTTGTTGAATGGGTTTTATTTTGCATTGCTGTTCTCTTCTTAGGGAATAGACTTGTCTTTCAATTATATAAAAGACGCATCTTTTGTTGTGGTTCACTTTTTATACTTGCGAATAGGATCGTCTTCACCTTCGACACGATGTCTGTATAGATCTTTTACGCTGTCGGGGAATGCTTCAAATACTTCTTTTGGGACCCTCGCATTGTTTCGCCCACCAAATTCTACGCTGAGCCACCACGGTGCATACCGCGTTAGCATTGTGACGCGAGGTTTATTGCTTGGGTTGCTTGCTGCCGAGTGCCAAATGCGACTGTCGAGTATCACGGCACTGCCTGCAGGGCCTGTGAGCTGTATTTCTCCGGGGATCGAAGCATTTGCTGGAATTTCATCGTACAGCTCGGGTGGGTTTCGCGGGTCTAAATGGCTGCGCGGATTCCTTACGTCCAGGTGGCTGCGTGGCACAACCCAGGTCCCACCATTTTCAGGCGAAAACGGCGACAGAATCCAAAGAACGGTCAGGCTCATCGTCGTGTTTGGGAATGGCATCATCACCGCGCCCGCCTGCTCTTTGTCTGTTAGGTCGTGCGGGAAATCTGTGTGAAATGCGCGATGGTTCAGTTTTGTATCACCGGCTTGGCGTGTTTTAAACTCCGTCTGTGAAATGCGTATGTGCACGTCCAGCATTGTTTTCGCAATGCCCACCACCCGTTCGTCACCAAAGTAAGTCGCAAGCCGCGGTACAAAAGCAACTGCATTTTTGCCTACTTCTTCGTTTGGACCTGTTTGGAACCCGAGAGAACCGCCGATGCTTTCGTAATACTGCAAGGCGCTTTTATGCCCCTGTACGACATGGTCTCGTAAATCTTCGACGCGATCATCTGGAATGACGCCTTCGACCAAGCACCATCCTTCGGCTTTCAACTGTGTGGCGTAGGATTCTATTTTTTTAGACGTTGGGGTATCCATCAGGCTTGTGCTCCAGTATTTGATCTTATGAATCGTGACGATTTATTGAATGATTAACAGGATTACATGAGCGGCATCAAAATTTCACTGGGCTTCCACACTCTTAAAAAATAATGACCGATGCCAGCGGCACCATACATGTAATCTGCGGAGAATAAACCTGGTTCATCCGTTGGCCAGGCATCACCTTCGGGAAGGCTTTCTTTGTATCCCATAGCCAATTTGGCAAACGCTTCGGCTCTGTCTCTTCAACGGTCGTCGCGCCTTTTTAGAGGTAACCCAATAGGCATCTCTAATCAAGCGCCTCCGATGATTACGCCGGCTGCGAAGACGAGAGCGCCTCCCAGTACGACTTGAAGTGCGGCACGCCAGAAAGGTG
>JABJOR010000009.1 GCA_018664265.1 Rhodospirillales bacterium | reverse complement strand
GGACCGTGAATGTATCTGGGTGCCGACCTTGTAGGTGGTCATGATCAGATCATCCTTACCCATAGCAACATGCTCAGGAGCATCCGTCCATGATGGCATTGGATTGAAGCCTTTGTCACCAACGATGTCAGAGTAAAGGTCAATACGACCGGACTTGTTGATTTTGTCCGGCTTGAAGCCCTTGTAGGCAACACCATCAACCTCTTGGCCGACATATCCTTTGTAGGCATTTTTAGTCTTGGTGTAGCCAACTTCAAGAGCCTTGGCTTCACTTTCAACCTTTGCCTTTTTCCAGTTCCAGTAGACGCCTGTTAGTGGATCGCGAACCACGCCATCTTTCATATAATCGTCATATTTAAGTTTCTTCTTATATGAATAAAACTTCGGTTTGGCTTTTGGATCATGATAAACGCCATTGGCTTTCATATACTCGAACCCACCAGCGGCTTTTACAGCCTTGGTTTTTTCACAAGCCTTCATGACGAATTCTTCATGACTTGCAACGCCAAGCGGGAAGCCCATACGGTCTGCCAACTCAATACAGACATTCCCGAAATCTCTGGCTTCGCCGAGCGGTTTGGTAGCTGGTTGGCGAATGTAGTACTCTGGAATTTGTGCCGGGGAGACCATGTCTTCGTAGCCCCAACGTTCTGTATACGGGGTATCTGGCAAGATCAAATCAGCAAGTGCCGTTGATTCGTCATAAAATGGATTTACGGCGACTGTGAACGGTATCAGTGATTCGTCCTTCAGGATATCGATGTTTTCCTGAACCTCGCCATTGGCATAAACAGGGGTGTAGCAATACCACATGTAAATGTCAGGCCGTCCATGACTACCATCCTTGATCATCTTGAGAACCTGATGGCTGACATGATGGGTTGGCAGGGCTGCTGCTCCGGGTAGGCCATCACCAATTTTAAGCTTACGGCTCTTTGGTTTGTTTTTTGGACCTTTTGGATATTTCCAGCTTGCACCGACAGCAACACAACGACCACCGGGATTGTCAACATTACCGGTAATTGAAGCGAGCATAAAGGCTGCCCGTTCTGTGTCTGCTCCATGATGGTGCGCTACGGCTCCACGATAGGTCAATAAGCAGGTGGTTTGGTCGTGGCAAATTCACGAGCAATTTCACGTATCTTGTCAGCGGATACAGTTGATACGCCTTCCGCCCATTCTGGCGTATATTCAGCCAGGTGAGCTTTCAACGTAGCAATCTTGGCTGAAACAGGTTCATCACCAACGCTTGAAGTTCTGACAAATTTCAGGAATTCTTCACCTTCGCCCTTGTACAAGTCTTCGCTCATGATGACATTGCACATGGCAAGAATAACAGCCCGATCCGTTCCCGGTTTGACCGGAACCCATTCATTTGATTTTGCTGCCGTGTTGGACATGCGTACATCAAAAGTAACAAGTTTGATATCATTTTTGGCCATACGGGCAATCAGACGATGGGAAGTCGGAATGTGGTTGGTATGGGATTCCAGAACGTTTGATCCGAAATTCAACACGTAGTTTGTGTTATCAAAATCCCAATTGTCATAGTGTTTGTTGAAGCACATTTCCTGGCCGGTCCATTTGGCAGCTTCACAAATAGAGGTGTGGTTGCCAATGGTGCCTGTGCCATAGTTGGCGAGGAACAGGCTTTTGATCAGTTTACTGTGGCTGGCCTTCATACGTCCGTAATGGAACATGAATTTTTCAGGCTCGCCTTTATCACGAAGACCTTTCATGCGCCCGGCAAGTTCGCTGAGAGCTTCATCCCAGGAAATCCGTTTCCATTTACCTTCGCCGCGTTTTCCAACACGCCGCATGGGGTGGAGGATGCGATCAGGATCGTTTGTCTGGTTAACACCAGCCTGACCTTTTGCACACATCACACCATGGGTGCGAATGGAATTGGGTTGTCCCTCGATTTTGACCAAACGTCCATTTTCAACATAAGAAATGTTTGGGCAACGGGTTACGCACTGCCAGCAGGCAGACGGGATAGCGGTTCGTTCTTTACCAGTTATTGGTGAGTAGTCTTTGCCACCAAAAACAGGCAGGTTTGATGCATGGCCCAAGGCTATGCCACCAGTTGCAAAGGCAATCGGTGTTGCGGCTCCAAGCTTAAGCAGGTTTCTTCTGTTTAACATATCAACCCCCTACAGTCCTACAGGACCAGTTACTTGTCCTGCGATGACAACGACGTAGCGAAGGATAAATCCACCAACGATGATTGCTGCAGGGATTAACATTTCCATGGCCCGAGGTGCTGCAAATGCACCGCCTTGTAGCCTTGGTGTGAGGAAGCGTGCCTCAAGAAGGGCAGGCAACAACAAGCCAATGACCACAACACCAATCCAGAAGGTTGATGCGAGACCGCCTGAGAAGATCGCAAGAATAGCGTCCTGAGAGTTGCCGACCATCAGGAAGGCAAACAATACGAACAGGAACAGCGATAACATCTCGAATATGATCAGGCCAAAGTCAGACACAGCCAGACGATACTCGGCTTCTTTGCCTTCGCTCTCGGAATTCAGGAATACACGGATAATCATAATAGCCGCAACACCCGTTGAAAGAGAGGAGAACAGGAAAAGCATAGGCAGCATGGGCGAGTTCCAGAATGGTCGTGATGGAACAGCGCCAAGTAAGACACCTGTATAAATCGCGACACAGGCACCCAATGGAATCATTAACATTGCCATTGTGCGGCGTGTGCCATCGTTGGCATCACCAGATGCAGCGTCGGGTTTCAGGAAGCTTAAAGCATAAAGAGATGCAACGCCCATAAAGACGACCAACAACCAGGACCCGATTGACATGGGTGACATGGTGACGGTGGTGAACAGCATCAGGAAGCGGAAATAGTTCCCAACCTCGAATGAGCCAAGCTCCAGAATCAAGAAGGCTGTGCCAATGCCGACCATAGGAACGGATATAAGAGCCCCTATGCGGGCAATGGAGAATGAATGACCGCCGTAGCGGTTGGCGTTACCTTCTCCGCGCAACAGGACAAAGGCACTGATGACGCCAGCGCCTGCTCCCATACCAGCGAGGAAAAAATAGAGTATGATGGGGAGACCCCAATGAATATCGGCGTGCATGACTATACCCTTTCCTGCTGGCGGCGATTGGTTTCAATACGAACATACTGATCCGGATCGGTTTTTGGATCGGTATGGTCTGCGCCGATGTAGTAAACGTTTGGCTTGGTGCCAACTTCTGTACGCAGTGTGGTTACGGCTTCGGTTGCCAGCAATTTGGCTACATCACTTTCCGGATCATTCATGTCACCGAATGTACGGGCTCTGGCCTGGCAGGTGTTTACGCAGGACGGAACCACACCTTCTTTAACGCGGTGCAGGCAGAAATCACATTTTTCTGCTGTTCCGGATATAGGATTTATAAAACGAGCACCGTATGGGCAAGCTTGAACACAGTACTTACAACCAATACAAATATCTTTATCAATGGTTACAATACCATCTTCCTCGCGTTTGTATGTTGCGCCTGTTGGGCAGACCTTTACGCAATCCGGCTCTGAGCAATGATTGCATAAGCGTGGCAGGAAGTTGCGTGAAACATTCGGGAATTCCCCTTTCTCTATGACTTCAACCCAGGTCCGGGTTTCGCCGAGGGGAACATTATTTTCCGTCTTGCATGCAACTGAACATGCGTGGCAACCGTTGCACTTTCTTGCATCGATAACCATCGCATACTGAACCGTATTTGCAGCGGTCGCTGCAACGGCATTTGTAGGCAGTGTTGATGCCGCTACAGCACCAGCTGCCGCCACCGCAGTTCCCTTAAGAACGTCGCGGCGGAGCACCTTACTATCATCGTATGGCATGACCCCTCACTTTTTGGATTAAGAAAAATTTCCGAATACTGTATATATTCTTTGCCTGTAGGGGAGTTAAGTCAATAATTTTATTGTGGTTATATATATTGACTTTTCAAAAGTTCTTATTTTTTATAGAGTTACCAGAGATTTTGAATAATAATAGTTTATTATTGTATGTTTCAAATTATTAATGTAGTTATTGTTTAGTCATAGTATATTTTTTATTGATACTAGTTTTCAAAATGAAATTTATCATTAAAATTTCACAGTATATCGATTGTAATTTATATATTTTATTAGTAATAATAAATATTATTTTCTATTTATTATTTATTTAGTTTAAATAAATTTATGTATTAATACCTAAAATGATTGATAAGTAGCAAATTTATGAATTTTTCTATCTATATGGAAAATTAATGTATGGCTAATAGCTATAATGAGAGGCGTTTTTGACAATTATATTTCAAGCGTTGCTCTATGGGTTTTTGATTTTCTTCTATGATTGAACTTTCACCTCGATAGACGTGCTTCTTACCCTTATAAGATATAGACGGATTATTAGCACAGGAGGCATATCGTGGCTGGAACTAACGACACTGAAAACACTCAACCTGTTATCGGTATTATCGGCGGTAGCGGGGTTTACGAGATCGAAGGATTGACCAATACCCGTTGGGACAGAATCGAATCACCCTTTGGTGAAGCGTCTGACGAATTATTCTTTGGTGAGCTTGATGGTTTGCAACTGGTGTTTTTGCCCCGCCATGGACGGGGGCACAAAATTCCTCCTAATGCTGTTAATTACCGCGCCAATATAGATGCCATGAAGCGGGCAGGGTGTACGGAGCTTCTGTCCATCAGTGCTTGCGGCTCTTTACGAGAAGACCTGCCTCCCGGCACATTCGTTGTCGTGGATCAGTTTATTGATCGCACAATTGATCGGGAAAAGAGCTTTTTTGGCCCCGGACTTGTGGCTCATGTGGGTTTGGGGCATCCCGTTTGTGCACGTCTTGCCAATACATTGTATGAAAGTGCTCAGGAAATCGGAATCGATACGGTTAAGGGGGGAACATATCTCGCCATGGAGGGGCCACAGTTTTCCACACTGGCTGAATCAGAACTGTACCGCCAGTGGGGTTGTCATGTGATCGGCATGACCAACATGCCTGAGGCCAAACTCGCCCGTGAGGCCGAGCTATGTTATGCAAGCGTGGCCATGGTTACAGACTTCGATTGCTGGCATCCGGATCATGATCATGTGACGGTTGATGCAATTATTACAGTGTTGCTCGGTAATGCAGACAAGGGTAGGGCTTTGGTCAAGGCCACCGCCCCCAAGCTTGCAGATCGAAATGAGCCTTGTCATTGCGGCTGCCACACGGCGCTTGAATCCGCCATCATTACGGCACCTGATGCGCGCGATCCTGCCATGATCGCTAAACTGGATGTTGTTGCCGGGCGAGTACTGAATAAATGAAGGTAAATAACACACCGTATCGCACCATTTGGCCGGCTTCTGATGGTTGGGCCGTGGAAATTATCGACCAGACCAAACTGCCTCACCACTTTGAGACCGTCAGGCTGGAAAACCTGACCGACAGTATTCATGCTATTGCCGATATGCTGGTTCGCGGTGCTCCGTTGATTGGTGCCACGGCAGCCTGGGGTATTGCCCTTGCCATGCATGAAAACGCATCCGATCTTGCCTTACAGTCGGCCTGCGAAGGGCTTTATCAAGCTCGACCAACAGCTGTAAATTTACGCTGGGCGCTGGATGAGATGCGCAAGGTCCTGGATCCTCTCGATCCATCAAGCCGCCGAGAAGCAGCCTATGCAAGGGCAATGGAAATCACAGACGACGATGTTGAAATCAGTTCCTCCCTTGGAGAGCACGGTAGCAAGTTAATTAAAAATATTTGGGAAGGGCGACGCAGAGATAGTATCGTCAATGTTTTGACCCACTGCAATGCAGGTTGGTTGGCTACAGTAGATTGGGGTACCGCCCTTGCGCCGATTTATAAAGCGCATAATGCTGGTATCCCTGTGCATGTCTGGGTCGATGAAACTCGCCCGCGAAATCAAGGCGCCAGCCTGACAGCTTGGGAGCTTAAACAGCACGGTGTTCCCCATACGTTGATTGCCGATAATGTCGGCGGGCATTTGATGCAGCATGGCAAGGTTGATTTGTGCATTACTGGCACAGATCGCACGACCAGAACCGGTGATGTTTGTAACAAGATCGGAACCTACCTTAAGGCTCTCGCCGCCCATGATAATAACGTGCCGTTCTATGTGGCTCTGCCAGGAACAACCATTGACTGGACCTTACGCGATGGTGTGGCTGAGATCCCTATTGAGGAGCGTGACGCAGATGAAGTTCTGCGTATCCCTGGCATGTGCGATGACGGTGTGGTCCGCGAAGTCCTATTGACTGCCGAAGGCGTCACGGCTGCTAACTATGCCTTTGATGTAACACCTGCAAGGTTGGTAACAGGCTTGATCACCGAACGTGGTGTCTGTGCCGCCAGTGAATCGGGTTTAAGTGGCCTCTATCCTGATTTGGCTTAAGAAACGGAGATACAAACGTGACTATACTCGTCATTGAACACCACGATTCGCCCTCTCTCGGTGTGGTTGGGGAAGCTATCGAAGCGGCAGGTGTGCCTACCAAAGTGCTGTGGGGAGAAGACGGCGACCCTATGCCAGATAGCTCGGATGACTATGATGGCATGGTGGTGCTTGGCGGGGCCATGAATGCCCTTGATGATTCTAAGTGTCCTTACTTTCCACAACTGGTCCGTCTGATCCAGGATTTCGGCGTGGCGGATAAACCTGTGCTTGGAATTTGTCTCGGATCGCAACTAATAGCCCGAGCCTATGATGCGCCGGTTCATCTGGAAGGCCCTTTTGAATTTGGCTTCTGCCCCATAAAGCTGACAGAAGACGGGGCAAGCGATCCGGTAGTTGGGCATATGAAACCTGATCAAGGCTTGTTTGAGTGGCATACAGATCATTACGCTTTGCCAGATGACGCTGTTCATCTGGCCTCAGGAACAGATTACACCTACCAGTGTTTTCGCATGGGGCGCGCTACCTATGCCATGCAGTTTCACTTTGAAGTCACCCGAGAGATTGTAGATGGCTGGATCGAGATGACGGGAGATTTCTGTGATCAGAATGTGCCGGATTATCGTAACTGGCTGCCAAAGCAATTCGAGGATCACATGGATGCCTCCAAAGAATTTTGTCGATCTGCAATTCGTAACTGGCTAGCCCTAGTATGAAGTGTCACATAAAACACGATTATTAACTTATAAAATGCAAATTTTGTGACGTATATATTGTGAATGCCGATGCCTGCTACTAAGGAGTAAAGCAGATGTGAAATGGCAGACGCAATAATATCTCCTCAGCCCTGAGCAGAAGTCGTCGTTACTGCGTCTATAAACCCTATAGCATTACCGCGACTACAACAGACACCATGAGCAATACAGCAAACGTCACATTGATCGCCCGGCTGATCTGGTTATGCTCTAGGAAATTGGTTAAGGCTGAACCCGCGTAAAGCCAACAAATGTTGACGACAATGATCGTTGACATTAATACAACAGCCTTAAGTACGCTGTCCACAATCGGATCCCCAACCACGAGGTTGAAACTGGAGAACAGAGCTGCCATTGCAGCGTAGGCTTTGGGGTTGACTAACGATAGAAATACGCCCTCGAACCATTTTGGCTCGCTGCCTGGCTTAGCTGTCACATTTAGCGGTGGTGCTGTTGCAATTCGGTAGGCAAGATAGATGAAGTAAATTCCAGCGACAACCGTAATGACGGGTGCGGCACCGGGAATGGCGAATAGAAGACTTGAAACCCCAGATCCAACAATTAGAATCACAGCAGCCATGCCGAGGTTGAGGCCCGCCATATACCGAAGGCCACGCAACCGACCAAATGCAGCGCCCACGGCTGCTAGGCTGAGTGTATTGGGGCCAGGACTTCCGGTTAACGCTAAGGCAGCAAGAATAAATGTTCCCAAAGTTTCCAATATACACACCTTGGCGTTTTACTATCGCCTCTCTAAATCATTAGGTTTGTCTTGTCTAAGTGATTATCTGCAATACTGAAAGAGCACAATGCAAAATTGATACAATAGGCGAAAATGTCTTTTCATGGCTACAGGCGAGGTTTTGACCATTTCCCAATAACGTCAGTTTATGGGAGCAAAGCAGGCATTTGTTTTCTCACACATAATGTGTCATTTGGTTCTCATAATATGTGCCAATTCACATCAGAATTAAGACATTAAAAAAGGCCCCGTCTGGAAGATGGGGCCTTTTTTGCATCTTTGTATGTACGCTTAAATCAGTGCAGCTTTGCCCAGATTTTGCGTTTCAGGCCGTATAGCATGAACGTGATCAAGCCGAGGAAGATCATGACTTTCAGGCCAAGCTTCTTGCGCTCTTCCAGTTCAGGTTCAGCGGCCCAGGCCAGGAACGTCACGATATCACTGGTGATTTGCTGCTGAGTTGCTGGCGTACCATCTTCATATTCAACGTAGTCGTCTTCAACAGGTGGTGCCATGGCGATCTGGTTGCCCGGGAAGTAATGATTATAGCTCATGCCCTCATTCAGCTCGACGCCTTCCGGTGCTTCTTCTTCATAGCCGTTCAGCAAAGCGTGAACATAGTTCGCACCATCTTTACGGGCTTTGATCATCAGCGAAAGATCAGGAGGCATAGCGCCATTGTTGCTGGCACGAGCAGCCTTCTCGTTGGCAAACGGTGAGACGAACTTGTCGGCTGGCATGGCTTCACGGAAGAACATTTCACCTTCGTCATCAGGGCCATCTTCGACTTCGTAATCAGCGGCGATGGCTTTAATCTCATCTTCGCTGAAACCGATGTCGGCAAGGTTGCGGTAGCTCATCAGGTTCAGGCTGTGGCAGCCGGAACAGACTTCTGTGTAGACCTGAAGACCACGACGCAGGGCAGCGCGATCAAAGGTGCCAAACGGGCCGGTCCATGACCACTTTTGTTGTGGGATGGCAACGCCACCGGAAGCCTCAACCGAGGTGGATGTGAAACTGACAGCACCGACAATGGCAAGTGCTGAAAGGACGGAAAGAAAAGTCTTTTTCATCATTTTATCCCCGTTCCTTATTTCGCAGCCTGAGTGACAGCTGAACTGATGCTTTCCGGGATTGGCTTAGGCCGTTCCAGAAGACCAATCAGCGGCACCAGGACCACCAGATGGAAGAAGTAATAGAAGGTCGAAACCTGACCGATGATAATGTATGTGCCTTCGGCAGGTTTTCCACCAATCCAGCCCAGAACCAGACAATTCAGGAAGAAAATCCAGAAGAACTGTTTGTTGATAGGACGGAATTTGGAACTGCGAACCTTTGACAAATCAAGCCATGGCAGAACCAAAAGCAACAGGATTGAGGCAAACATTGCCAGAACTCCTGCCAACTTGGCAGACATCAACCAGGCAATAGGCCAGTACATGAAGAAGTCTGCAGTGAACGCCCGCAGGATCGCATAGAACGGCAGGAAGTACCATTCAGGAACAATGTGCGCTGGCGTGACCATGGCATTGGCCTTGATAT
>JABJOR010000077.1 GCA_018664265.1 Rhodospirillales bacterium | reverse complement strand
TACCATATAGAAACGCATCATTCAAAATTGGCATTTGAATATGAGGTGAGTTTGCACACTTGTATCTCTACGGGTGAATTGGCTTTTATGTCCGCACCGGGTCAAAAGCTCCCTGCTGGACCATGAAAAATATGGTCCGCAGCAGTTCCTCGTTGCGGATTTCAATTTCTGAAATTTGGATTTTGTGATTTATCTTCCGCACGTCATATGAAAGCAGTCATAATCTGGTGGTGAGAATTGAGTCTGGAAAGTGCCAGAAGGAGACCTCCGGCGTCATTTTAGTTTTGACATCACCAAGTGTGTGGTGAACGCCGACACATTCTCATCAGCATGAAAGAGCCGATCCGCCAGCTCCGTGTACTCCTCCATGTCGATGACATTCAGGATGAGCACGCTACCGACCTCACCTGCAACCATATAACACTGTGAGACGGCATTTTCTTTTTCGAGTTGATCGAAGAAATTTTTCCGGTGTTGCGGTCCGTGTCGTTCAAACTTAACGGTGACGACGGCGGTCAAGTGCCGCTCGATGCAGTCCGGATCTATGACAGCGACGATCCGTTGAATTGCACCGATTTTTTTCAGCTGTGCGACACGTCGAAGGCAGGCTGAAGGTGAGAGACCGACCCGATCAGCAAGTATCTTGTTTGACAGATCAGCGTTTTCCTCAAGCACCTTGAGAATGCGGTGGTCGATTTGATCAAGTTTAAAGCTCATGCATCAATATTGCATGAATCTAAACATTACACAATTATTCGGCGTATATTACGCAATTAAGCGCAACAATTTCAATGAATATTGAGTATGTTGTCCGTCATGAAGGAGAAGCCAAAATGACAACAGCACCCGCGTTTATTGATTCGCGGATTCAACAGCCAAGTGCATAATTGAGAGAGCCATATAGGCCAGATGAGGTTATCGAGGATTTCTTACAAAGGAGATCCAAGATGCCAAAGGCTTACCACCACCTGACCCGAGACCAACGATGCCAGATTTATGCCCTTAAGAAAAGGGGGCTGGCGCAAGCGAAGATTGCCGTGGATATCGGTGTCACCCAAGGCACAATCAGCCGTGAGCTTGCGCGGAACAAGGGGTTTCGCGGTTATCGTTTTTTGCAAGCGCACCGTTTTGCGGTGCAAAGAAGTTTGTCAGGGAAGGGTGTGGCGCGTGTGATGACACCTTGCCTTATCACACGGGTGGAGACATTTTTGCGCGATAATCAGTGGAGTCCTGAGCAAATCTGCGGTGCTCTCAATCTTGAGGATAGCACAAAAGTCAGCCATGAGAGCCTCTATCGGCACATCTGGTCGGACAAGCGCGCGGGCGGAGCGCTGTATTTGCATTTGCGGCAACGTGGCAAAAAACGCAATAAGCGCGGTGCCGCAACGGCGGGGCGGGGCCTGATACCTGGGCGTGTCGACATCGATGAGCGCCCCGCAGTCGTCAATGAAAAATCGCGCGTTGGCGATTGGGAGCTTGATAGTATTGTGGGTGCCAAACACAAAGGTGCGATCACCAGCATGGTTGAGCGCAAAACCAAGCTGACCAAGCTGGTGCTGCTGGAGGGACGCACATCCGAGGACACAAAAGCGGGCATTATTAAACGTCTTGAACCTCTTAAAGAACATGTCCTAACGCTGACGGCAGATAACGGCAAGGAGTTCGCAAGTCACGGAAAGATAAGCGAAAAGCTGGATGCGGATTTTTACTTTTGCCATCCCTATCATAGCTGGGAGCGCGGGTTGAACGAGAATACCAACGGGCTGGTGCGTCAATACTTCCCCAAGGGTACGGATTTTGCTAAACTCAAACCAACAGATGTGCAGCGCGTGGAAGATTTGCTCAATAATCGTCCCCGAAAAACACTCAATTACCGCTCACCCAACGAGGTCTTCGCCAAGCTCACAGCCCCGCCCGAAGATTATGCACTTGGTATGTGAACTTAGGTAAGGTTACTTTTGGAATTTTTAAGAAAATGAAACTGATCAAGCTGCTTCTCATCCTTGTCGCAACAACCTTCACCTACAATTCAGCTATCAGCGCTGAAATTGATTGGGCGAAGGTCAACAAGCTTCAGGGAAAGGCGTTACTATCTTATGTAGAGACTCTTGAACTCAAAAATCAGGATGCCTTGAATTTTTGGAAAAATGTCCCGGTCAGCAAAGCGAATAGTCAAGTCAACAAAATCTTCCGTGATGAAGCCTTTGCTATTTATATGAACAAATATCCTAGAGTTCGGGGGCGTGGTGCACAATTTACAGCCGGAAGTGGCATCAATGTTGTTGGCCCTATTAGCAAACAAAATTTACGCCTGCCTTTTGTTGATATCCATCCCCTTCCGGAAGGCCCTGTTGGAGATCTGGAAAAACATTATAATATTGCTTACACCATACACGGGCTATCTCATCCCTGGTTATTGAACAATGCCGACACGGCACAGTGGGAAGCAGACAGGCACTCGAACGTCACCTTAAGTGTGCTGGACCCTGAATTCGATAATGATAAACAGGCAAAGCAAATTGATGCCCTGATCAAAGAAAAAGTAGATGGCATCTTGATCTGGCCCATGCAAGAAGCCCCGACGGGACCACCTGTGGACAGAGCCTTGGCAGCAGGTATCCCCGTTGTATCCGTTGACCGCCTTGTCGGTTCGCGAAAGATTGACGCACAAGTTACCGGGAACTTTCCGGCGAATGGTACGCAACAGGCGCTTTACTTAATTCACAGATTGCTAAAGGAGACAGGCAAGGTCAAGGGAACTATATTGATGATTAGAAAGCCCCTTGGTAGCACAGCAGACTCAATGCGTACCGGGCACTTTCTTAAGGTCATTAGTTATTTTCCTGACCTTACAATATTGCAGAGTTATCACAACAGCAGTTCAAGAGCAGACTCCCTGAACCAAGTGAGCGAGGCGCTCGGCAAATACCCTAATGTTGATGTAATCTTTTGCACCGGTGCAGAACAGGGCATGGGGGCCGTTTTAGCTGTCGACCAAGCCGGTCGCTGGGATAGCCGTAAAGATGGACGTCGGATTATGGTGCTCAGCAATGATGACCTGTTTGAAGCCCTGCAATCCATGGAAGAGGGTAAAATTGCCGTCACGGCACCATATACCCCTTTGCTTGGTGGACTTGGCATTCGTGTTTTGTTGAAAATTTTAGCTGGAGAAAAAATACCAAAAAACGTTGCTACACCCGATCTGCCCATGATTACAATTGATGGTGAAGAAATTTTTGGCATTAAGACAATCAGTGTTAAAGAGTGGATACCATACACTTATGGTCGGATGTAAATAATTGTTTGCCTGGTTGAATATAAAAGCCAAGCTAATCATCGTATTGGTTACGGTGAGTTTAGCTCCGCTTGCTATTGTAAGTACATACTCGCTTAACGTATCGCGCGACTCTATTTCTAATGAAGTATTCAATCATTTGATTGGTGTTCGCGATTCTAAAAAAGCACAAATCCTGAGACTTTTCGAAAAGGCACGCGCCGACATCACTGTACTGGCAAGCAGTTCTCACTTGACTGCAGCTTTGGATGCTTTTTCATCCGTTGTCTTTGATGGCCAAGTGGACGGAGTACAATTCGGTTATTTTGAAAGTCTTGAATACGGCCCATCCTTTCGAAATTTTATTAAGGAATACGGTTATTACGATTTGATGCTTGTTACAAATCAAGGTGATATTGTTTATTCAACAAAAAGAGAGGATGACTTTTCTCGCAATTTGTTCGACGCTTCCCTTATAAATAGTCTGCTGTCGCAGTCATTTGAAAAAGGACTTGAAGGCGTCGTAACAACTGATTTTGAAGTTTACGCTCCATCAAACGATCAAGTGATTTCGTTTTTGATTGCTCCCATAGGGTATGAAGATGACATCACCGGAGCTGTTGTTCTTAAAATGACCAATCAAACTCTGAATGAGATCATGCTGGAGCGCTCAGGCATGGGCGAAACAGGTGAAGCATATTTGGTTGGCGACGATAATCTGATGCGATCTGATTCATTTCTGGACAGCACGAACAGAACAGTCAGCGCCTCCCATAAAAATCCAGATGCAGGCAGCGTTGACACTGTTGCAACCCGCGCAGCTCTCATGGGGCAAACAGGACATCAAATTATTTATGACTACAGGAATGAATTGGTTCTAAACGCATACATTCCAATTAACTTTGGTCAGTCAACATATGCCCTGATGGCTGAAATGGATGAGAAAGAAGCATTTTCATCCATTGCCAAATTAGAACAACTTGTCCTAATTCTGGGCTCAACCATAGTCGGGTTAATGTTGATTTGCGCCTTTTTCATTGCCAATATCATTACAAAACCAATTATTGCTCTAACCCGTTCGTCCATTGAAATTGCCAATGGTGATTTAAGCAAAGAGGTGAATGTTCCAAGCAGTGATGAGTTTGGGGTTCTTGCCGAGAACTTTAATAAAATGAGGCGGTCGATTGGTAACAAGATTGAGGAGGTTGAACAAAACAGAAAAGCGTTAAGTACCGCAAATGAAACATTGGAGGAAAATGTTAAAGAAAGAACATCTGAGCTAAGCCTTGCAATCGTTGAAGCCGAAAATGCAAACCGTGCCAAAGCAAGTTTTCTGGCCGCCATGAGTCATGAAATTCGCACTCCAATGAACGGCATTATTGGGATGATAGATCTGCTCAGGGAAACAAAGCTCGACGAAGACCAAGGCCATATGATGGGGACTGTTCGCGACTCTGCGTTCTCTTTGTTGCAAATCATAAATGATATTCTTGATTTCTCCAAGATCGAGGCCGGCAAGATGGATTTGGAGGAAATCCCTGTTTCTATCCGTGACATTGTTGAAGGCGTTGGCGAAACACTTGCTCCCAATGCAACAAAGAATGACTTACTGATTACCACTTATATTGATCCAAAAATTCCTGATTGGGTGTTGGGGGACCCTGTCCGTATTCGCCAGATATTATTTAATATCGGCGGTAACGCGATCAAATTTAC
>JABJOR010000076.1 GCA_018664265.1 Rhodospirillales bacterium | reverse complement strand
GTTGGGTCACGGCAGAATACGGCATGCTGCCACGCGCCACCAACACCCGCACGGACCGTGAAGCGGCACGCGGCAAACAATCCGGCAGAACCCAGGAAATCCAGCGTCTGATCGGACGTTCTTTACGCGCCGTGACCGACATGAAGGCCATGGGCGAAATACAAATCAAGCTCGACTGTGACGTTTTGCAGGCCGATGGCGGCACCCGTACGGCGTCCATCACCGGGGCTTATGTAGCCTTGCATCTGGCTTTTCAGCACCTGGTTGACCTCGGCGTTATGGAAACAATTCCCCTGATCGATCAGGTCGCAGCCATTTCCTGTGGGCTTTATAAGGATGAAGCTGTGCTCGACCTGGACTATGCAGAAGACAGCAACGCCCAGGCTGATGCGAATTTCGTGTTGACGGGCAAGGGTGGAATTGTTGAAATTCAGGGCACCGCCGAAGACGAGCCGTTCAGCAGAGAACAATTTGATTCGTTGATGGACCTGGCCCGCAAAGGTATTGATGAGCTTGCCAGCATGCAGCGTGACGCCTTAAAGTTATAACGGATAATTTAGTCGAGATACTTGATAAATGGCACGTTTGTTTCAGGAACAGAAGCTGGTCATCGCCAGCCACAACGCAGGCAAGGTCCGCGAGATTGACGAACTGTTGGCTCCGTTCGGGGTTGAGGCTCTAAACGCAGGCGAACTTGGTTTGTCTGAACCCGTTGAAGACGGCGACAGCTTTATAGCCAACGCCATCATCAAGGCACAATCCGCCGCGAGTGAGTCCGGACTTGCCGCACTGGCAGACGATAGCGGGCTATGTATCGATGTACTGGGCGGCTCACCCGGCATTCATTCCGCCAGATGGGCCGGCCCGGAAAAAGACTTTGGTCTGGCTATGGACAACATCATGGAAGCGACTGCCGATTTTGAAGAGGTCAAAGCCCACTTTACCTGCGCGCTGGCATTGTGTTGGCCTCCCAGCCATGCAAACGCCGGATCAATCCAGACCTTTGAAGGCTATGTCCACGGCAAGCTCGACTGGCCCACGCGTGGCGACAAGGGCTTTGGTTATGATCCGATTTTCGTACCTGATGGATATGATATAACCTTCGCGGAAATGGAGCCCAGCCAGAAGCACGCCATGAGCCACCGCGCGAGCGCCTTCAATCAACTTGTCGCGGCGTGCTTTCAAGATACCTGATGGTACAAAACGCACCCGGTTTTGGCCTGTACGTCCACTGGCCGTTTTGCCAATCCAAATGCCCGTACTGTGATTTTAACTCTCACGCCGTCGACACCATAAACCAGAACGACTGGCAGCGCGCT
Organism: Rhodospirillales bacterium; assembly: GCA_018664265.1. Taxonomy (GTDB): domain Bacteria; phylum Pseudomonadota; class Alphaproteobacteria; order Rhodospirillales; family Casp-alpha2; genus JABJOR01. The sequence goes on along the minus strand of JABJOR010000076.1, from coordinate 6,278 downwards.
TTGTTGCAAGAACTGGATTGGGCTGTTGAGCGCTTTGATGGCTCCCGGAATAACGCACCTACAGTGACCAGCATCTTCTTTGGCGGCGGCACGCCGTCGCTGATGCCGCCGGAAACCACGGCGTCCATAATCCAGCGTATAGGCGAGCATTTTAGCGTTGCACCAAATCTGGAAATCACTTTGGAAGCCAATCCGTCATCGACGGAAACGGCACGGTTTGAATCCTTCCGTCAAGCCGGGGTCAACCGCCTGTCTCTGGGCATACAGGCCTTTAATGATCGCGACCTGAAATTTCTGGGCCGCACCCATGACCATAAACAGGCCCTGAAAGCCATTGAGACCGCCGCGAAAATATTTGATCGGTACAGCTTCGATCTGATTTATGCCCGCCCGGATCAGACCCCCGAACAATGGGGCGAGGAGCTTACTTACGCTCTTGAATACGCTGGCGAACACCTTTCGTTGTACCAGCTCACCATCGAGCCGGGAACGGCTTTTGCCCGCGACGGGGTTCCGGCGGCCCATGAGAAAATTGGCGAGCCATTGTATCTGATGACCCAGGACATCATGCAAGGTGCAGGCCTGCCTGCTTATGAGATTTCCAACCATGCCCGCCCCGGTGCCGAGTGCCGTCACAATTTGACCTATTGGCGGGGTGGAGAGTATCTGGGGATTGGCCCTGGCGCGCACGGCAGGCTTAATACCCCGTCCGGGTGGCAAGCTCACCACCGCATCCACAATCCTGCAAAGTGGATGGAGATGGTGAAGACAGAAGGCCATGGGACCGCCAAACAAACGCCGATCAGCGCGGCTGATCGACGCGATGAAGCTGTATTGTCCGGCTTGCGCCTGCAACAAGGAATTTCAGCAACCAATTTCAAGAAAGCCTGCGGCCTTGATCTGAAAACGGCGTTTAATCCGCGTACGGTAGATATCCTTGTCAAAGGAGGGTTTTTGGAGCTGGAAAATGATGGAATAAAAGTTACGGATGAAGGCCGATTACGCCTTGATGCAGTAATCGAAAAACTGCTGAACGATTAAGGTCTGCTTTACCCCTGCACAACAAAATTTATATTAAGCTTTGAGTTTGGCAGCTTTTAGCCATGAGTTGACATCAGATTAAAGTTGACCATTTTCAAGCTTTGTTTTCTGCCAGACCTAATGCGATGTCAATCAGGCGAGCAACATCTTCTTTGCCAGATTTCTCATCGTATTGATATACTGGCGCTGTGACCAACCACATTCATGGGTTAGCTGATCCCACGTCTGCACCGACAATAAGGACCAAAGAATATCCGTCGCCTCTTTGATGGAATGCCCAGGCGACAGCACGCCGTCTTTCTTCAAGGCTTTTACTGCTGCTTGACAACCATCACGAACTGCCTCCATCCGGTCGGCCCAGGCCAGCCTCGCGGCCTCGTCGGTGTCTTTCATAGCAATGAGTGCCCGGGAGACTCCGTATATTTCAGGGATGTAATTTCCCCAGGCCTCAATGAAGGCTTCTAATCTTTCCAAACCCGTGGCCGCATTTCGGCTCTGCACAAGCCTTGCGTCGACGCTATTAATCTCATCCAGATATCGGGTTGTCGCAATAAGTAGTTCTGCACGGTTGGGAAAATGAAGATAAACAGCCTGACGGCTAATACCTGCAGTTTTCGCAATATCACTCATTCTAACGCTGCTGCCATGATTCGCTTCCAGCAATTTCCATGCGGCACTTAAAATTCGATCACGTGTTTCAACTGTTTCTCTTGACATGCTGTAAAGTAACGCGTATTTGACACGATGTCAATTGACATGGTGTCAAGCAACTTGATTTTAATATCCAACATACAAGGAGAATAAAAATGAAAGACGTTATAGAAAGCCCGGTATTGGTATTGGGCGGTAAAGGTAAAACGGGTCGACGCGTTGTAGAACGCCTTAAAGCCCGGGGAAGGCACGTTCGTATCGCGTCACGTTCGACAATTCCAAGCTTCGACTGGAACGATAACGAGACCTGGTCGGAAATTCTGCAAGGTGTTAGTTCCGTCTATATTACATATCAACCGGACCTTGCTGTTCCAGGTGCAGTAGAGGCCATCAAACATTTTGTTGAACTGGCATTGGCGACAGGTGTACGTCGGCTTGTATTATTATCGGGACGCGGCGAGGAAGAAGCTCAACGTGCCGAAAAAGTATTACAAAGCAGTGGTGCCGATTGGACAATCGTCCGCGCGGGTTGGTTTTCTCAAAACTTTAGCGAGAGCTTCCTTATGGACGGTGTGCTTGCAGGCCATGTTGTACTTCCTGCAATTTCCACAAAAGAGCCGTTCGTCGATGCAGACGATATTGCCGATGTGGTCGTTGAGGCCCTAGAGGATGACCGCCATATCGGTCAATTGTATGAGGTAACGGGTTCACATCTGATGACTTTTGCTGATGCGGTCAATGAAATTAGCGTGGCTTGTGGCCGCAATATACAATTCACTGAGGTCTCCCATGAGGAGTATAAAAAACTCCTTGAAGCAGAGCACCTTCCAGCTGACATTATTTGGCTCACTATGTATTTATTCACGACAGTTTTGGATGGCCGAAATCAACATCTGAACGATGGTATTGAAGAGGTATTAGGCCGACCACCCAAGGACTTTACTGTCTATGCTCAAGAAGTTGCGCAAAGCGGTGCATGGGCTATGGCAAGCTGATTTAATTTGAAAAATAGAACTTAAATGTGCTTCCCCGCATACGTGTAGGGAAGCACGATTAAATGAAAGAGAAGAATATGATAAATTCAAAAATTCTTAAAATAACATTATTTATTGCAGGCCTAATTGCGGCAGGCATTGGCGGCTCGATATTATTTTTACCGATCAATTTTTATGCAACATATAATATTGATCTAGGGCAAAATTTAAATTTACTAAATGAAATAAGGGCATCTGGTGGCGCGTTGCTGACAAGTGGGCTTATCATATTAGCGGGCGTGTTTATTGAAAAACTAACATTCACGTCTTCACTGCTCGCTGCTTTGCTTTATCTATCCTATGGATTGTCACGTGTTTTAAGTGTGATAGTAGACGGATTGCCCTCTGAAGGATTGCAGCAAGCAGCCATTCTAGAAATCATAATTGGATGTTTCTGTGTGTTTTCTTTCGTAAAATTTCGAGAGAATAAGGGGACGTAGATAGCATCATGATTACACAAAATAGAAAAATACTAATTGTCTATGCCAGTCAGTTTGGGTCGACCGGTGGTATTGCTGATGCTATCAAAAATGAACTTAGTAATGAGAATACCATTGTGGATACAAAACCAATTAAGGATGTAACAGATTTGGTCGGTTACGATGCTGTTATTATTGGTAGCCCAATCCAATTTGACAAGTGGACTCCGAAAGCTAGAGAGTTTGTGAGGATACATCGGGACACCCTGAAGCAAATACCTGTTGCCTATTTTTTTACGTGTATGGTTTTATCCCTACAGACCGAAAAATCCAAACGACAGGGGCAAGTATATTCAGAGCACTTGTTCAACGCATTCACTGATGTAAAGCCATTGGCAATCGGAAAATTTTCAGGCGCACTTGATTTAACAAGAATGTCTATTTTCCTTCGATTGGCCTTTCGGTTTATAATGGCTTTAACAGGTGCTAAAGAAGGGGATCATCGCGACTGGAATGCTATTCGCGCATGGTCAAAGGGCATCGATCAAAGATTGTCTTTTGTAAGGGAAAGTTGATGAAGATTTGCATTGTCGGTGCTTCGGGGAAGCTTGGCCAGTATTTGGTAGAGCATGCACTTGATCGTGGATACGAAGTGGTTGGTGTGTGCCGCGAGAAAAGCATAGAGAAATTAGGATCTTTTCAGGGCCGCATCAAAATTATTCCCGGTAAAACAAATGACCGTCAAGTGATTGAGAAAGCCGTTTCAGGGTGTGACGGTGTTTTAACAGTACTTGTCCCATGGGGCGTTCACAATTATTCATCAGGAACTGCTCAGGCCGTGCTTGATTTTGCGCAGCCAAATGCAAGGCTTGTTTTTTCTTGCGGTTGGCACATCTCACGCGACGGCCAAGATTTGTATACGAAAAAATTTATCTGGATGCTGAGGGTGGTCGGTTGGTTGGCACGTTTAATTCGAATAATTGACATTGATGATCAAGTAGAGGCTTGCCAACGAATATTTAGTAGTGATACGCGATGGACAATTGTCAGGGGAAGTGATCTTGAAGAGGGTGAGAGTCATGGCTTGCCGATTTGGAGTCAACATGTGGGTGACCCTGTTTTAAAAAGCAATATGACACGCAGGGTAGATTTTGCCTTGTTCATGATAGATTCTTTAGTAAATAATGATTTGATTCATCAGGCTCCAGCAATTGTCGGCTGTCAAACTCCCTCTGTTCTCTCCCAAACCGTAGTGTGATTGTTAGTGGTCCACTTTGGATCAGAAGTGAGCCTTTACCCACTGGTATTTCCCTTTTCTTCCACTGTAGTCCGCGGCAGACTTGCTGGTGTTCGATCCATAGCCGGAACTCTTTGAAGCCCACCATCTTAACCACAAACGAGAAGGTCCATCCCCGTGGTCAGAACCAAATGTACCATCATCCCGAATAGCCAGGGAAAAATGTTGTGGTACCAGCGCCATGCCAATTTCGTTATCTCGTGGGCCAGCTGATTTCATACTGCCTTCGATTGTATCGCCGTTCAGTGTTGCCACGAACAAAGGATCACCGCCTTGATGTTTGCGGCAACCATATTCTTTTATCCCTCCAGAGATTTTGTGTCCGTCGAAGATGTATTCATTTCCAGCAGCTTGAGCCGAGGCAATGAGCAACAGGTACGTACATGCGATAGATGATAAGATAAGCAAGCATTTATTTATACGTAACAAATCCGCCACTCCCATAAAGAAAAATCCGTAGTCTAAGGCGGTACACTCTTTTACTTATCATTGCAAATTTTTATAGAAATGATGGTGGGGAGAAAATCAGGTCTTTGTTTTTTTCGTACAGAGTGTGCCATGTTTGAAAATTTTCACAGGACGCTGATATCTGAATTCTTATTTTATGTGTAAATACACACTCTAATGTAAAACACCCGAAAGCAGCATGTCCTTGAAGGTCTTCAATAACAACTTGTCCAGATGATACCCGCCCATGTCTTCCATAATCCCAAATGCTTTTTCCGGTGACATGGCAGCTTTATAGGAGCGCTCATCGGTCAGAGCGCTGAAAATATCTATGATGCATGCCATACGGGCGAGCTTGTTGACCTGTGGTCCTGCAAAACCGTTTGGATAGCCTGTTCCATCCAGTTTTTCATGATGCTGTCCGGCAATGACCATGGCACCTTTTGGCACGGTTGTGCTTCGTTCCAGAAATTGCGTCGTAAAAAGAACATGGTCGTTCATCAACAACCGTTCTTCATCGTCCAGCTTGCCTTTTTTATTGAGGATTTCATGAGGAATGGACATTTTCCCCACATCATGAAGCAATCCACCTGTGGTCAGCGTCATATGATCTTCGCCCGTAATCCCGATGGCATCACCAAACAAGCTTAACAATGTGGCGACCCGCATGGAATGGGCATAGGTATAATTATGATGTTCCTTAACGCCTTGAAGAATTTCTTTGAAATTATTGCTCTGAACGGCACGAACAAGATCCACGCAATTGTCTTTAACGACACCGTAATCCAGCTCTTCCCCATTAATCAGCGTATCGGCAATTGCTGTAAAAGAACCCAGTGTTTTTTTCAAGGCGTTGCGTTGAACAGGCTCAATTTTTTCCCATTTTGCCTCAACGAAGCCATTGATCTGATCCGCAATGACGTTTAACAGATCCGAGCGTTTATAGGGTTTTTCCAGACACACCACGCCGGGAAATTTATTTGCTGCCTCTATGACATCCTGACGTCCTGCTGCGATGGTAAAGATAATTGGCATGGCGTCACCGCCAATAAGGCCACGAATTTTTGAGATAACATCGACACCCGGCATTCCCGGCAGCGCTGAGTCCAGAACCAGCGCCGAAGGTGTCTTGCTATAAAGCACGTCCATTAATTCGTGGGAATCTGTAAAGGATTGCGGTTCATAAAAAGAATGGACCGCCTGCTCGATCTGAGCAAGATACTGATCGTTACTGCCAGCAATAAACAGGCGATTTGGTCCAGCCGAGTTCGTAAGCTCGCCATCCATATTCCACGTTCCCTTAGGGCTAACCGGTTGTCTAATCGGGTCCGGCGCTATTTTTAATATACTATATTTAGAGATATTCTAAGGAAATTTTTTGAAATAAGC
>JABJOR010000075.1 GCA_018664265.1 Rhodospirillales bacterium | reverse complement strand
GGCTCTGGCAAATCCACATTGCTTAAAATTGCCGCCGGAATTATAGAGTCGGATCAGGGTGAAAGATTTATTCAACCAGGCAAAACTGTAAGGTATCTGGCTCAGGAACCGAATTTTACCGGCTATGAGACAACACTGGCCTGTGTTGAAGATGATCTTGGTCCTGGTGATGATCCGTATCGTGCACAGTACTTGCTGGAAGTTCTGGGTTTGAATGGCACAGAAGACCCCTCACGCCTTTCTGGTGGTGAGGCACGGCGATGTGCTCTTGCAAGGGCTCTGGCTCCTCAGCCAGACATATTGTTGCTCGATGAGCCTACCAATCATCTTGATCTGCCCGCAATTGAATGGCTGGAAGCAGAGCTCAAATCAATGCGGTGCGCTATGATTCTGATTAGCCATGATCGTCGGTTCATGGAAAATCTGTCAAATGTAACGCTTTGGATCAGCTTGGGGAAAACTCGCCGCCTGAATCGTTGTTTTAGCGAGTTTGAGCCATGGCGGGATGCGATGCTTGAAGAAGAGCAGCGTGAGCGAGATCGATTGAGCCGTAAGCTTGTTGAAGAATCTGCCTGGCTGGCGCAAGGGGTGCAAGGTCGCCGCAAGCGCAATCAACGTCGTCTCAAAAACCTGTTTGCCATGCGGGACGAAAAACGTGAGGAGCGTAAAGCCGTAGGACTGACTTCTATGGCTGTATCTAAAATTGAAAAATCAGGAAAACTGGTTGCCGAAGTTGAGGGGGTTTCCAAGTCTTTTGGTGCGGGGCCTATTGTCGAAAACTTCTCCACCCGAATTATCCGTGGTGACAGAATTGGTCTGGTCGGCCCAAACGGTGCTGGTAAAACAACACTGTTGAAAATGTTGATTGGTGAACTGGCGCCTGATGAAGGGACTATTCGCCTTGGTACGAATTTGGAAGTTGTCACGCTTGATCAAAAACGTGAAAGCTTAAAGCCGGATGACTCTCTGAAAGATGCCTTGACCGGAGGCCATGGAGATACGGTTTCGGTCAATGGCGAGCCTCGTCATGTTATTGGCTATATGAAGGACTTCCTGTTTGCACCTGAGCAAGCCCGCACTGCTGTAGGTGCCCTGTCAGGAGGCGAACGTGGGCGGGTTATGCTGGCACGCGCGCTTGCCAAACAATCAAATTTGCTGGTGCTGGATGAACCTACAAATGATCTCGATCTGGAAACTCTGGATTTGATGGAGGAAGTTCTGGCAGATTATGCCGGAACGGTATTGTTGGTCAGCCATGATCGTGATTTTCTTGATTTGATTGTTACCTCAGTTATTACCTGGGAAGGTGAAGGTCAATGGGCTGAATATATAGGTGGCTATACCGACATGGTTCATCAACGCGGGGGTGGTATTCAAAATAAAACTGATGAGTCTCGACAAAAGACATCTGGCTTAAATGCAAAAACAAACCGATCTGATCCGACAACACAAAAAAATGTTAAAAAGCAAAAACTAAACTTTAATGATAAGCATGCTCTGGAGACGTTGCCAAAACGGATGGAAGACTTGCAAGGGAAAATAGAGTCGTTGCAGGAACTTGTTGCGGACCCTGATTTGTATTCCCGTGATCCGGAAAAATTTGATTCTTGTATCTTTGATTTGCATCAGGCAGAAGGCGAGCTCGGTGAAGCCGAAGAACAATGGCTGGAATTGGAAATGAAACGCGAAGAGATTGAAGGCAGTTGATGGTCGCTTGTCGGAAAAATTAGAATCCGCTGCTCTTATCTATTGTTTTCAATTTTTCCAGATCATCCGATGTTAGCTGAAGAGAAACATTTCCAGTTTCTGATCGAATAATAATATCAACAAACCAAAGGTCTTCAGCCATTTTTTGCGGGGCACCAATATCTATTCCGGCAACATCCTCAATATCTATAGAGAGGTTTTTATTATCGTGAAAAGAAATTGATGCAACGGTTTTTTCTCTTTGGGGTCTCATAATCGTCCTTAATTTTCTTCTAGATCAAACTAACTTCAATTGGAAACATCTGTAGTTAGATAATTTGATCGTTTTCAATAAGATAGAGAAACTTATCTGTCCTCATTTAAGGTCAGGTTGCTCTAGGGTTTCATTCATAAATTCAATAGTGTCTACGAGCATGGCTTCTTCATAATGAAGGGCATTGCCATAACCCCATACCGGACCAGGCCAAGTATCATCGTTGATGAAACGGGCAATTATGTGGATATGGAGCTGGTCTACTATATTTCCAAGAGCTCCTATGTTTATTTTGTCCGGATTGTAAATTTTTTTAACAGCCTTGGAGACGATCATCATATCATTCAGAACATGTTGAAGGTCTTCTTGCGCCAGATCATGAAGTTCCCTGATGTCTGGTATGGTTGGTACCAGAATAAACCACGGATACCGTGCATCTCCCATCAATAATAATTGCGAGGATGTCATCTCTCGAACAGGGATACAGTCGCTTTCAAGTCTAGGGTGCAGCTTAAACATAACCACATGCTCGCCTGTAAAGACTATCTTGGCAAGCCTGTCTTTGAATTGTTGACAAGTAGGGTAGGATGCAGTTAATTTATTGTTAGTATACAAACAATAAATTAACTGCATCAGGGCCACTTAATGCTGTCTTCAGATTCATTATATGTTTCCCCGAAGTCTCTTGAAGACGTTTGGGCTACGTTATCGGAAGGCGACTGGACCGTGCTCGCTGGTGGGACAGATATTTTCCCAACTTGTTCTGCGAGAATACCTGAAGGAAATATTCTGGATATATCCCAATTATCCGAATTGCGTGGTATTTCTCAGGACGGTCAGGATTGGCGTATTGGCGGTCTAACAACCTGGACTGATATTGCCAATGCAAATTTGCCCTCAGCTTTTGATGGGTTAAAACTAGCTGCTTTGAATATTGGGGCCTTGCAAATTCAGAACGCAGGTACCGTTGCCGGAAACCTTTGCAATGCTTCTCCTGCGGCGGATGGTGTGCCGCCACTATTATGCCTTGATGCTCAAGTTGAGTTGTCTTCTGCGTCGGGTATTAGAACATTGCCGCTTGAGAAATTTATTTTGGGGAATCGATCCACAGAATTACGCCGTGGCGAATTGCTCAGCGCAATACTTCTACCGAATGTTCCTGAAAACGCACTCAGCAGCTTCCACAAGTTGGGTTCAAGAAGTTATCTGGTGATTTCCATTGCAATGGTCAGTGTTCTCATCGCTTACAATGAGGCTGGTGAAGTTGATAAAGCCAGTGTCGCCGTTGGAGCCTGTTCACCCGTAGCACTTCGTCTGCCTGAGCTGGAGCAAGCCTTGCTTGGCAAGAAAGATAAAAATTTGGCTGATCTGGTTCAATCCAGCCATCTTGATGGTTTAAATCCAATTGATGATATTCGGGCATCTGCTGAATTTCGAAAAGATGCCGTTTTGGAAATGATCAAGAGGGCTTTGGCATGAAGTTTTCTCTGAACGGCACGAATGTAGAAGTCGATAGTAACCCTGCATCCCGGTTGTCTGATGTGCTGCGTGAAGACCTTGGCGCTACAGGCGTCAAAGTTGGCTGCAATGCAGGCGATTGTGGTGCCTGTACTGTCCTGATTGATGGTGAGCCTGTTTGCTCCTGCATGGTGCCTGTTACGCGGGCAAATGGCTGTGATATCAAAACGGTTGAAGGGCTGGCACGCAATGAAGCTGCTGAGCGCCTGCAACGTGCGTTCTTGCATTATGGCGCTGCGCAGTGCGGTATCTGTACGCCTGGAATGTTGATGGCGGCGGTGTCATTGTTAAAAATAAACGCCTATCCAACGGAGCAGGAAACCATGGATGGCCTTGGTGGCGTTCTGTGCCGTTGCACGGGTTATCGCAAGATTGTTGAAGCGGTCATGAATGCCCATGATTTCAGCGAGCCTGTGATTATTGCAGAAAAAGACCATGCCGTTGGTGCGCGGATCGGGCGTCTCGATGGTCTTGAAAAAGTTACAGGCACAGAAATTTATAGCGACGATTATGCTCCGGATGATGCATTGGTCGTTAAAGTCGTGCGATCTCCCTATCATCGCGCCAGATTTGAAATCGGTGATGTTGATACCTTTGTAAAAAACAACCCCGGTGTGGTGCAGGTCTTTACGATAAAAGATATTCCCGGCGAAAATCGTTTTGGCGTTATCCCAAACTTTGCCGAACAGCCTGTTTTCGCGGATGAGATAACACGTTTTCGAGGCGAAGCCGTAGCCGCCATTGCAGGGGAAGCCAAATGCATGGCGATCCTTGACCTCGATAATTTTCCTGTCCTGTGGACAGAATTGCCTG
>JABJOR010000074.1 GCA_018664265.1 Rhodospirillales bacterium | reverse complement strand
CGTTATGATGGTCAACATAACGACGATCACCATCTTGACGATCATGCCGATAAAGTCTGCCAATGTCTCGTTGATCTCTTTGATTATGCACAGCTTGACCACATAGCGGCTGATCCAGCCTGCGACCTTTAAGCCAATCAGCAGAAAGACCAGACCGCCAAGAACCTGAAAGCCATACTCCACAGCAAATGCCAGCAACGTATCAATCAACGTTTGAAGAAATTCAACGCCTTGATCTACGCTTTGAAGAACATCATCAGTAACTGGATCCATGGAGAATATCCCTTATAAATATTTTCATTGGCTCTATAGTGTATTGAAGCTCTTGATTCTAGCAACCCGAAATATTGATTGTTAGCGCTCTGTATGTTAGAGAGATTCTAATTAAAGTAATAACTGGATATTTTTGATGCTTGCCATAGTCTCCCCAGCCAAAAAAATTGATACATCTGATCTTACAAGGGCGTTGCCACATACCAAGGCCGTCTTTTCGCAAGAATCACAGGAATTGGTTGAAGCCGTTCGCAAGATGAGCAAATCTGAGCTTCAGAATATGATGAAAATCAGTGACGCCCTTACGGATTTGAATTTTCACCGTTTTAAAGATTTTGCTGTGAAAGAGACCAAGGCAAATGCCAAACAGGCAGTGATGGCTTTTGCCGGGGATACCTATGTCGGATTGGAAGCCAAGACCCTTGACGATTATGATCTGAATTACGCACAAGATCGCTTGCGGATACTCTCCGGTCTTTACGGCGTGTTGCGTCCTCTTGATTTGATCCAGCCCTACAGGCTGGAAATGGGGCGTCGTCTGGATACAGAACAAGCCAGTGATTTATACGGATTTTGGGATTCCCGAATTGGTGATGCCCTTGAGAAAGATGTTAAGTCCCACAAGGCGGCAGTGTTGGTTAATTTGGCATCCGTTGAATATTTCAAAGCCATTCAGCCCAAAATCCGATCCACAAGGATCATCACGCCAGTCTTTAAGGAAGAAAAAAACGGCGTTGCAAAGGTTTTGGGAATGTTTGCAAAACGTGCACGGGGCTCTATGGCGCGTTACATGATCACCAATCGCATTGAAGACCCTGAGGATTTGAAATCATTTGATACAGGCGGGTACCAGTTTCAAGCACACGTTTCAGATGCAGACACCTGGATATTTGTTAGGCAATCTTAAGTGCTACTTGCAGTTATTGCCATTCCTCTTCCATAATGGCTACACAAACCAGATGATGGCGTCTTGGAGGATATCGTGGCAAGAAAACCAAAAATATTACCGCGTAAAAAACCGGAAGCAGATAAGGCAGCTAAACCTGCCGTTGCTCCGAAACCAAAAATATCACCTAGCAAGAAGTCAGAGGCTGTTGAAGCCCCTGAAGTCACGGAAAAAAAGGCAGTTTCTGAAGAAACGGGCCCTGCACCAGCAGGAAATGCGCGTGACCGGGAAGCCGCACAGGTATTTGCCTATGCCACCAATCTCCACCGTCAGGGTCACAATGAAAAGGCAGTTCAAGCCTATTCTAGAGTCTTGAATTTAGCACCCGGCAATCCGGATATTTACAGCAATATGGGTATATGCCTGCGTGCACAGGGGAAACTGGTTGCGGCTGCTACGTGTTACAGGCGTGCATTGGTCCTTCGCCCGGATGATTCCAGAATATTGTCCAATCTTGGCAATGTTCTGCGTGATATGAGTGAATTTAATACAGCCATATCCTGTTTGTCCAAGGCTCTTGCTATTCACCCGGATCAGCCGCAAGAACTCTATAATATGGGGCTTGCCCTGCGCGATGTTGGCGAAGTCGACAAGGCCATACGGTGCTTTGAAAAAGCGATTTCCATTAACGAAAACTATATTATATGCCACGTAGAACTGGGCTATACCCTTTTAATGAAGGGCGAGTACGAGCGCGGATTTGCTGAGCTGGTATGGCGCATGGGTTTACAATCCATTCAAGATCAAATGCCACAGGGTGATCTGTGGGAAGGCCAGGCCTTGGGCGGAAAATCTATCCTGATTTATCAAGACAGTGGCTTGGGCGATGTTATACAGTTTTCTCGATATCTTCGCGCTGTTAAGGATAGCGGAGCCAATGTGATTGTCGAATGCCATGCTAAATCAGCACCGCTGGTCGCCATGATTGATGGCGTGGACAAGGTCTGTATTTCTGGTAATCAACGCCCGGATTGTGATGTTCACACTCCTTTTATGAATTTGCCGTTTCTTTTAAGCGTGGACAGGCAAGCACTCAAAGATCAAACGCCTTATATCAATGTACCCGATACACAATCGGTTACCCTTCCTCCGGCGGGTGGATTACAGATCAGAACAGGGTTTTGCTGGTCCCCGGATGTCATGCGTAAAGGGGCGGCGGATCGCTCCTGCCAATTAGACAAGCTATTGAAATTGTTGGTTATTCCCGGAATTACGGCGTTTAGTCTGCAAGGTGGGGAACGAGCACAGGATGTACAAGAATTTTCCTGTCCCGCATTGATTACGGATCTTGCATCGCAAATCAAGGATTTGGCTGATCTGGCATCGGCAATTTCCCAACTGGATCTGGTGATTTGTGTTGATAGTGTAACGGCTCATGTTGCGGGGGCCATGGGCAAGCCAGTTTGGGTCTTGTTACCATATGTTTCTGACTGGCGTTGGCATCCTTCGGGTGATTTGTCCGTGTGGTATTCGCAAATGCGTATATTCCGCCAAACACGCCCGGATGATTGGGAAAATGTGCTTAACGAGGTCCAGGAAGCCCTGCACAAGCACGCAACGCGCAGGATGAATGCCTGAATTGTGTAAATATTTCTAAAATCAGGCCTTTTTATCCTTTTTCGCTACCTTTTGTTTACCACTCAATGCCTAAAATTGCTTATCACAGCCGGGTTTCCCTGATTCTGAGGGCTGCTTGGTGCAATTTTAAGGACGGAGCATTTCGTGGCGCGAAGCATGAAAAGCTATATTGATGGTGAAATCATATTCCGCGAGGGTGAAGCGGGGCAGGATACCTATGCCATCAATAAGGGCTTGGTTGCCTTGTCCAAAGAAACTTCGCACGGTCCTGTTGAAATTGAAGTTCTGTCAGCGGGTGCCAATTTTGGTGAAATAGGCGTCATGAATGGCGGCAAACGAACGTTGACAGCCAAGGCTGTGGGCGAGGTTCGGGTAAATATTGTATCCTCTGACAATAATGGTGCTGAGGTCCAAGAAAAACCAAGATCTGGTAACTCAGAGAAATCTAAAAAACCAAGAGCGGAGCTCCTGAAACATAGCCCTGAAGAACAACCAACTAAGAGGGCGGTCAAAAAAGATGAGCAAAGTTGGTGGTCTCGTCTGTTACACCGGGATGGCAGGACGTCTAGTAAAATAGAAATACGGATTGTTCCGTTTGCTGGTGACGAGGGCATGGCATGCACAAAGAAAGTCCAAGAAGCCCTGCAACACTGCGCTGATGTCAAAGTTCGTGTGGTTAATCGTGAAGGACCGTTTGCTCAGAAAAACGGTATCTCCAAAAACAATGTCGGTGTTTGTATTGGCGCTGCGCGGAAGATTTTAAAAAGCTCTACGGGTGATATTCTGATATGGGGTGAAGTTCCCCCGCAGGGCAAAAGCATGCATTTGCATTTTGTATCAGCTTTGGCCAATGACGAAGATGCCGCAGGCTCCTTTAATGGCTATGATCTGTTGCCATTGCCGCTAGAGCTGGATGAAGCCTGGACGGCTTTGTTGCATGGCGTCATTCTGGCTTCGACAGTGCCGTGCTCTGTTGCCAAAGCAAAAAATATAAACACGCATATAGAACCGGCTATGGAGCTGGGGGCAACCGCAGCCCAGCAGCCTCCTCGTGAATTTCATGCAGTTGAGCGGGCCTGCCTGCAAATATGCCTTGCCCACAGTGTTTCCGTTGTTGCCAGGCGATTGGAAGAATATGATCTTCTTGGCTTTGCAGCGGAAACGTATGGCCGTGCAATTGAACTTATCACTGCAGAAGATTCGCCAATCATCTGGGGTATGGCCCACAAACATCTTGGCAATATACACGTGCTTATTGCTGAACGAATGGGTGATCCTTCTGCACTGAATGATGCCCAAAGCGCTCTCCAGATAGCCGTTGATACACTTCCACGACGCCGCCTGCCACGGGAGTGGGCAGCCGCACAGAACAAGTTGGGTCAAGTGATTTACAAGCTGGATTACGCCGATCCTTCGTTGGACATTGCGCGGTTGAGCAAAGCCATCGAGGCTTTCCAATCTGCTATTCAGGTCTATACCCGGGTTGATGCGCCGGAACGTTGGGCAGAAGTCATGAATAATTATGCCCAGGCTGCACAAGTCATTGGCCAGCAATTTCATGAGCCCGATATGTTGCAAAAGGCAGTATCGGCTTGTCGCAGTGCGCTTGAAGTGCGCCGCCGCAACCGTACGCCTCTGCTATGGGCGGCAACCCAGAACACGCTTGGTTCAGCTCTTTTCTTGCTTGGCAAACAAGTTGGTCGTATTGATCATCTGGAATCAGCAATTGATGCTTTCCGGGCGGCACATGCAGTTTATTCTGGCAAGGGAGCACGCAAAATGTCCCGTGTTATTGCCCGCAACCTCGAACATGTTCAGTCTCTTTTGGAAGATTACAGATCAGAACAAGAGCGTGAACAGCAATGGTTTGAGGATTCTGACAATTCAATTTTAGCAGAAAGTGTTGCAGCAGAATTACCGGATGATAAGGATCAATGGTGGAAAGATAATGTGGTCGATAAGTCATATGATCCGTTCCAGGATGACTATCAACATCCATCCAGCCAAATTAATTCGCCTTTAAATCAAAAACTTTCTCACTCTTCACGACATTAAAAAAGCCGGGATTTTATAACCCGGCTTTTTCATTTTGACAGGAACGTATACCCTTATAAGGACAAACCTCGTTCCATCATCTGGCTGACCCGACGGGCAAATTCCAGAGGATCGGCTGGCGCTTCACCTTCCAAAATTCGGGCCTGATCAAGTAACAGATGGGCCGCATCATCAATAGCCGGATTGGCTTCTGTTGAGGCCTTTGCTGATTCGCTCAATTTTAATATCAATCCATGCTTGGGATTAATCTCCAAAATTCGAGGCGTTGGTGCCGTGTCGCCACTCATCTGTTTGTGTTGCTTCAGGATGCGCTCCATGTGCATATCCATATCACCTTCATCGGATACCAGACAGACGGCACTGCTGGTCAAGCGTGAGGATGCGCGCACGTCTTTGACGGTTTCACCAAGGGCAACCTTAAGGCGGGCGACCAATGCATCAACACCTGCATCATCCGTTTTGGCATCGTCCTTGGCATCTTCGTCTTTCTTGTCTTCGCCCATAGAGTCCAGATCGGAACCTGCACGGGTTGCAGATTTAAAGGTTTTATCCATGAACGATCCAACCGATTGAATCCAAAAATCATCAATAGGATCGGTTAACAACAAGACTTCGATGCCTTTGGATTTGAAACCTTCAAGCTGTGGGCTTCTGGCGACCTGAGCCTGATCTTCTCCAGTAATGAAATAGATAGCTTCCTGGCCGTCCTTCATGCGTTCCACATATTGGGCGAGAGAGATCAACTCGTCACTTTCTGTGGAACGGAAGCGGCAGATTTCGAGCAGTTTCTCACGGCTCTCGAAGTCTTCATAAAGGCCTTCTTTGAGGACAGCACCAAAGTTGCCCCAGAAATTTGCATATTCATCAGCAGACTTCTCGGCTTTCTTTTTGAGTTCGCCAAGGATGCGTTTGACCAGACCAGTGCGGATTTTTGCCAGCTTGGGATCATGCTGCATCATTTCGCGGCTGATGTTGAGTGACAGGTCTTCTGAGTCGATTACGCCCTGTACAAACCGCAGGTAAGACGGCAGCAGTTCTTCACAATCGTCGGTAATGAACACACGATTTACGTAAAGCTTCACGTGGTTTTTACGCTCAGGGTTAAACAGGTTAAAGGGTTGTGCCGTGGGAACATAGAGCAAGTTGGTATAGGACATCACACCTTCGACCCTGTTATGCAGGGTTAACCATGGCTCATCAAAGGCATGGGCGACATGATGATAGAATTCTGTGTACTGCTCAGGGGTAATATCTTTCTTATCGCGTCCCCAAAGTGCGGAAGCTGTGTTGAGGGTTTCCAGCTCGCCCTCTTCTTTGGCAAGGGTTACCGGAACACCAACATGATCGGAATAGGTCTTCACGATATTGGTGATGCGCATGGGCTCCAGATATTCTTTATCAGCCTTTTTGATGTGCACGATAATATCTGTGCCACTGGTTTCACGCTCGGCGTCGGCAATGGTGTAGCTGCCACGGCCATCTGATTCCCAGAGCCAGGCTTTTTCATCACCGGCTTTCCGTGTCAGGACTTCCACCTTGTCAGCAACCATAAAGGACGAATAGAAGCCAACACCGAATTGGCCGATCAATGCAGACGTATCTTTGTCTTTTTTGTCTTTGTCAGCATTGTTTTTTGAAATTTGTTCTGCAAAAGCTTGTGTGCCGGAACGGGCAATGGTGCCAAGCAGGTCATTAAGTTCATCGCGACTCATGCCGATGCCGTTATCTGATACGGTTAGAGTTTTTTTCTTGGAATCCAGCTTTAATGCAATAGCAAAATCACCACCGGAGGCTTCTGCCAGCTTTTCGTCTGTCAGCGCGGCGTAGCGCAGCTTGTCACAGGCATCGGAAGCATTGGAAATAAGCTCGCGAAGGAAGATTTCTTTGTGGCTGTAGAGTGAATGAGCAACGATATCGAGAAGCTTCCCGACTTCGGCCTGAAAAGTGAATGTTTCCTGCGTCATGGTTTATTTATGTCTCCGTATAATAAAGATATGTTCTTGATGCGGCAGATATGTGCTGAAATGGCCGCTGACGCAAGAGGGAAACAGCAAAAACAGGCTAAAAACGTGTCTATTGAAAGCCAAATTACCGATGCTCGCAGGCGAATGTTGGAAGCCATTCGCCTTGATGCCCTTAAAACAGCCAGATGGACAGGCCGTGAGGTGTTCTCAGATCGGGTTATGGAAGCAATTTCTAGTGTTCCCCGACACGCCTTTATTGAAGATCGTGAACCCTACGCAGCCTATGCCAATCGTCCAGCCCCTATCGGGTTTGGGCAAACCATATCACAGCCCTATATTGTCGCGTTGATGAGCGATTTGCTTGATCTTACCTGAAATGAACGTGTGTTGGAGATCGGCACGGGGTGTGGCTATCAAAGCGCGATTTTGGCTAAATTGGCAGACGAAGTCTGGTCCGTTGAAGCTGTTGATGAATTAGCTCAGGGTGCGCAAAAGCGATTGGATAGTCTGAAACTATCAAATGTTTATATCCGAAGCGGCGATGGATTCCATGGTTGGCCTCAAGAAGCTCCATTTGATGTGGTAATTGTTACGGCGGCGCCTGAGTATATCCCGCCGCACCTGATCGAACAGCTTAAGCCCGGAGGTGTGATGGTGCTTCCTGTCGGCCGACCTCATGATCATCAAATGCTTTTTCGGCTCGTGCGACGGGATGATGGCGGTTATGATAGCCAGGAAGTTTTACCCGTCGCCTTTGTCCCCCTGATAGAGCAGGAATAGTCTGAATGTCTTCACCTGAATACCTGATTGATGGCAAGGCGAATGCGTCTGTAACAGTCATTCTTGCTCATGGGGCCGGAGCGCCCATGGATAGCCCATTTATGGAAACTTTTGCCAAAGGCTTGGCTGAAACCGGGTTGAGGTGTGTTCGTTTTGAATTTCCTTACATGGTTGACCGACGGGTGACGGGCTCCCGGAAGCCTCCCAACCGCATGCCGATCATGATGGAGACATGGCGGGCTGTTGTCCGTGACTTTGATAAAGGGCCTTTGGTGATTGGTGGAAAATCCATGGGTGGCAGGGTTGCCAGTATGTTGGCGGCAAATCTTGATGAAGATAGACAATCTGTTGCAGGGCTCGCCTGTCTGGGCTACCCGTTCCATCCATCCGGCAAGCCGGAGAAATTAAGGCTCGATCACTTTGCGGCATTACGCACGCCAACCCTGATTTTACAGGGCACCCGTGATGCGCTTGGAGGGCGAGAGGAAGTCTTGGGCTACCAACTGCCAACATGTGTAAATCTACACTGGCTGGAAGATGGCGATCATAGTTTCAAGCCGCGCGTAAAATCAGGCCGGACTGAACCTCAAAACTGGCAAGAAGCCATTCAGGCCCTGAGTGAGTTCGCTGTGGGGTGTACCTGATATGGCGGTCTCTCAACATTTCCTGGATATGATCCTTGATGCCTTGCAGGATTTTGGATCTGTTAGCACACGAAGAATGTTTGGCGGGGCTGGATTGTTTTATGGGGGAGTAATGTTTGCCCTTATTACGGGCGAAACACTTTATCTTAAAGCGGATGAGGTCAATCGCCCGGATTTTGAAGATCGTGGATTGCTGCCTTTTACCTATTTGCGTCAAGGCAAGGATGTGGCACTTTCTTTTTATGAAGCCCCTGACGATGGTTTTGATGACCCTGATATCCTGGTTGAGTGGTCGCGTCGGGCTTGGGAAGCGGCCAAACGGAATAAGGTTGGTGAGAAAAAATGAGCGATGACAGCATTATCAAAAAACGCTCTGTATTGATTGCCGGTCATCGAACCAGTGTCTCTATAGAAAGCATTTTCTGGGATAGCCTGAAAGATATGGCGACAGGGCGTGGCATTTCGATCAATCAACTGATCACGGAAATTGATGAAGGGCGTGCAGGAAACCTATCCAGCGCCGTTCGTGTTTTTGTGATGAAAAACCTTAAAACTGAAGAAGCTGTTTAAGAATGTCCTGAGGCTTGATTTCTTGTTGTGTCGGCTGCTGCTGGTTTTGTTGTGGGGGCGGTGCTTGCTGGGAAGAACCATCCGTTTGTGTTTGGGAAGTGGGCGTCTGTTGTTGTGTTTGCGTCTTCGTTCCCAAAACACCACCAAGTACACCCTCTAAAACACTCCCAAGGACCGGCACATCACCTATGATGGGTAATGCAGGGTTGCTGCCAGTCTGGCGGCCTGTTGAAAAATTAATATCAGGGTCATCAATGGAGCCGGAAACGCTGAACGGGAATTCTTGCATAATGCCGGAATTCAGGCTCAACAACTGAGTTAGAACATTTTGTGCCAGATGCATAACACCTGAAACATCCATGTTCCACCGAGCCAGATCAATCTGCCCCGTCACATTGCCGTTCCCTAATCCTGATAGCAGGACCATATCTTTTAAATCAGCCACACCGTTTGTGATGGAAAAAGCACCCTTGGCATCTGCCAAACCTTCCGTTGATTGCCCGGATAGACCAGCGCCCAATTGCCCCAAGCCACCGACGATGCCCAGTAGCCCGGCAAGAGGCGATCCCTTGGTTGATCCCTTGACATCAAGTGATCGCAAATCAAATGATCCGTTTCCGTTCAGGGCTGAGACCATATCCGCTGTGCTTGAGCCTTTTGCCGCAAAATCAGAATTGAAAAGAACCGTTCCAGTCGCCACGTCCTGATCGCTTAGTACAGAAAGTATCTTGCCCATGTGCATGTTGCTAACAGACAGAGAGGTTTTGATATCAGGCACGTTACGCGCATCCAACAATCCTGTCAGATTAATAGTGCCGCCAAACATCGTGCCGCTGACTTGTTTGGCATTCAAGATTCCCTTGTCCAGAGTAATGGCCATGACGGCATTGTTGAAGCGAATGTCACCATAGCGTAAAGCAGATGAATTGATTTGAATGTTTGCATCAAAATCACGCAAGGCAGAAACATCAATTTTCTCATTGGACCATGGTGCTCCATTCGAAGGGGAACCCGAAGATGATCCGGAAGAGGTTGAGGATGATGAAGACTGGCTTGATGATGTCGTTTTTGCATGATCGGCGGGCAGGTAAGGATCAATTGTGACTTCACCTGTTTTCAGGCTGGCTGTGAGCTTCGGACGCAGGTTGTTTGTTGTCGCCTGTGCAGAGCCACTGAACTTTGTTTTTCCAATGACACCGTTCAAATTCGTCAACTGCAAGTCCAAAAGCCCCCCCTTCAGATGGGTTGAAGCCTTGATAGCGCCAATTTTACCGGAAGGTTGATAACTTGATCCCGTTGCCTTGATCAGTTTTGCAAGGTTGCCATGTTGGAAGGATATATCCGCATCAATCATGGAATGGGTCGGCAGTGCCGATAGTTTGCCATCAAGTGTCACTGTGGCCCCAATAGCACCAATTTTTGTCGATAGTGTTGGCTGCAGAATTGCACCGTTAAGTCCTGCATTCAAACTCACTTTGCCGATTGTCTTGGCTGGAATAGGTAAATCAAGTTTTAGAATTTTCGCCAAAGCCGCAATGGATTTTGTCTTGAAATCCACTTTCAGGTTATCAAATTGCGGCATTGCATTTAGCTTTGACAAAGCCCCTGTAACAGAGATTTTTGCCCCTGCCAGATCATCAACGCGAACGTCATTAAATGTCAAATTATTTTTGAACAGAGTTGTGTCTAGCGTAATTTTACGTACTTTTATGCCGCTGTGAACGAGTTCCCCAATGCGCAATTTTGTATTGGCATCAATCTTCGTTAAAAACCCAAGAGATGCGAGCGGATTTATGTTTGTTGTCAAAGCCTGTGTTTGTGATTGTGACTCTGTTTGGGTTTGTGTGGAGGATTGTGTTGTTATTTCACTTGTTTTGCTCGCGGGTGTCTTTGGCAGGTAGCTATTCAGGTTGATCCGGTCAAGCGATAGGCTGATGCCCAAACCCAAGCGCTTGCGAAGGGCTATGGTTGCCGCACCACTTAATTTTGATTTATCAAACTGGGTGTTGATTTTGCTCAGTTGGATTTCTTTCTGGGAAGCTTTGATGTTCACGCTGGATTTTATGTTTTTCAAAAGTTCCATCTAACATAGATTTCACTTTAGCTAAATTTCTATTATGTCTGTCACTTCTTGCCATATTTACCTCATATAGTTCTATTCATATATAAATAGTTTAAAAATTAATTAAACCACTAATT
>JABJOR010000073.1 GCA_018664265.1 Rhodospirillales bacterium | reverse complement strand
CAGGCAATTTCACCACGGTTGGCAATAAGTATTTTCTTGAACATCGTTTCCCTACTACCTTTTTAAAGTGGCATGTTGCCGTGTTTTTTCCACGGATTTTCTAAATATTTATTACTCAGCATACGTAATGATTTGCATATGCGAGCGCGCGTGTTATGCGGCATGATGACATCATCAATAAAGCCACGACTTCCAGCAACGAAAGGATTGGCAAAGCGTTCACGATATTCTTCGGTGCGCTCGGCAATTTTCTTTTCGTCGCCGATATCCTTGCGGAAAATGATTTCAACGGCGCCCTTTGGTCCCATCACGGCAATTTCTGCTGTCGGCCAGGCATAATTCACATCACCGCGTAAATGCTTGGAGCTCATCACATCATAGGCACCACCATAAGCCTTACGGGTAATGACAGTTACTTTTGGCACAGTAGCCTCGGCAAAAGCATAAAGCAGCTTGGCACCATGTTTAATAATACCACCATATTCTTGTGAGGTGCCCGGCATGAAGCCCGGAACATCAACCAGGGTTACGATGGGAATATTAAAGCAATCACAGAACCGAACGAAGCGAGCGGCCTTGATGGAAGAATTAATATCCAGACAGCCGGCCAAAACCATTGGCTGGTTAGCGACAATCCCAACAGTCGAACCTTCCATACGAGCAAACCCGATAATGATATTGCCTGCATAATTCGGCTGAATTTCAAAGAAATCGCCTTCATCCACAACCTTCTTGATCAATTCCATCATGTCATAAGGCTTGTTTGGATTGTCCGGTATCAAAGTGTCGAGCGACATTTCCATACGAGTTGGCTCATCCGGGGTTTCTCTTACTGGCGGTTTTTCTTCATTATTGGATGGCAAAAAGTCAATGAAACGGCGCAGGAAAAGCAATGCATCGACATCATTTTCAAACGATTTGTCTGCAACACCAGATTTTGAGGTATGGGTGGACGCGCCACCAAGTTCTTCATGGGTTACTTCTTCATGGGTCACGGTTTTAACCACATCCGGCCCCGTCACAAACATGTACGAGCTGTCTTCCACCATAAAGATGAAATCTGTCATGGCCGGAGAATAAACCGCTCCACCAGCACAAGGTCCCATGATCATGGAAATCTGTGGGATAACACCGGAAGACATAACATTACGCTGAAACACTTCGGCGTAGGCTGCAAGGCTGTCTACCCCTTCCTGAATGCGGGCTCCACCAGAATCATTAAGACCGATGACAGGGGCACCGACTTTCATGGCCTGATCCATGATTTTGCAAATTTTCTGGGCATGGGAAGCCGACAGTGAGCCACCAAACACGGTGAAATCCTGTGAGAACACAAAGACCTGACGACCATTGATGTTTCCATATCCGGTAACAACACCATCGCCGGGAATTGAGTCTTCATCCATACCAAAATCAGTACAGCGATGTTCCATAAACATGTCCCATTCTTCAAAGCTGTCTTTGTCGAATAGCATGTCTATACGTTCACGCGCAGTCAGTTTGCCTTTTGAATGTTGTGCGTCAATTCGACGCTTGCCGCCGCCCATCCGGGCACCTTCGCGTTTTTCTTCTAATTGTCGTATGATTTTATGCATGTGTGGTATGCCTGTTTTCCCTGATCTGATATTACAGAAATGGATATTTTAAAGTTAATACAATTTACGATGCTGCGACGCAGCAATCCAGCAATTTGAATCACTTTTCTTGATCTTTCGCTGATTATTATCCCAGAAGTGCAAGAAATCTCGTGGTCGATTCAAGATCAGAACGCAATCCTTCACGACGTTGGACAGCTTCTAAATCATCCCCCCATTTGTCTGCCTGATATAACTCATCAAGAAATGCTGCATTAAAAGCCTGCTCTACACTTAGGTGATTATGATAAAGTGCCAGAGCGATTATGACCGACCCCAATGTAGTAACCATATCTGTAAAGGCAGCTAGGTGAAAGGGAGCATAAGATTCTATTTCTTTTCGTACGATTGTAATAGCGTCATCAGGTTGCGTCAGATGAACAATTTCCTGGGTTACCCGAAATTCAGCGCCGAATCGATGCTTCATCCAATCGATTAATGGCTGCCATGTATCATGTTGAAGTTTCAAAAGATCTGTTGGGTTCTCTGCCCAATAACAAATCAGATCAGTTTTTGAATATTCTTCAATCTGATTATGAAAAACCTCAGGCTGGATAGTAATCCGATCAATGGTTGCATTAACCAGTCCACACAAAGGCATAGAGGATGGTATAACGTTTTCACCCTGTGCATTCCATTCCTGTGCCATGGCTTCTGCCAGCGCCCGCACAGGAACGCTAAGAACGCCTCCTGATGGTGTACGCACACCCCGACAGTCAAGCTCTATCCCCCAGCCCTGATCCAGATCAGCAACTGTCGCGGCCTCATAAAAACGTTTTTTGCTCACACTTAATTTCCAAACAGATTATTCAGTACGCCACCAATAGCATTGGTTTCTGGTTCTTCGGTTTTCTTTTCGGTCGTTGCACCAGAATCAGTTGAGCCACTGGAGGAAGCTTGCTCATCAGCTTTCAAAGGCTTACCAGCAAGTGCCAAAGCACAGTAATCTGTATTATCAGCAGCATCAGATGCAGCGCCGACAACCATCCCGACTATTGTCGAAAGGCCACCGGTTGCAACCCCTGCTGCCAAGGAAGCAGCCCCCATGGCGACATCGCCCATATCAGGGCCAATGGATGGTTCTTTCATGGTGCCTGTCACAACGATGCCAATTTCGGCAGCCGAGGCCAGAGACGCGTTTTTGGCACGAGGATCAAAATGTAAATCCAGCTTTTCATCGCGCAAATCAACCTTGCCTTCACCAACGATGGATAATCCGCCCGTTTCAAAGACTGTGGCCTTGCTGTTTGCCATGCCCTTGACGATATCAAAGTCAACAACAGCACAACGCAGAGTTTTAGCATCTTCACCTTCGAACAAGGCAACCAAGGGGCCTGTTACAAAGGTCAGAGCACCACTGTCAATGTAGCCATTTTCTGTTTTCACACGCAGTTTGCCATTCAGGCCAGCCATTAAGGAACGAACAGACGCACCAGCCCCATTAAGGTTTATATCCAAATCAGCCTTACCTTTGATCATTTCATCGCCAGCATTTGCTTTATATATTTTTCCATAATCGATTTGGGACGCCGTAACCTTAAGATCAAGTTTTGCAGTCTTGTTTGAACCATCAAGATTTATATCACCACCAATTCGCCCATCAGCAAACGTTGCCTCCAGAGGGGAGACAGACAAACGTCCATTATTCAATGCAAGTGATACGTTAACGTCGGTAAGCTCTATACCTTGTGCCAATATCGTTTTGCCGGAAAAGTTGATTTCAGCATTTGCCGCCTTCAACCCATCAAGTGGTAACGGATCATTTGGAAAGACTCGACCATCGTCTGTTCCAGAAGTCGCTGCCGCATCAGATTGAGCTGCTTGTCCTTCCGATTGAACCGTAACATCGGCCAAATCAAATTTCTCTGATGATAGATCAGCATTTATACCGGGAACTGAACCAGACAGGTTTATTGACAGGTTTCCACCAAGGTCACTACCGCCAATTTTAAGGCGCAAACCATCAACGGAATATGTGTTATCGCCATCACGCAAAGCCCCTGCTATTGAGAACGCCTTTGCAGGAAGCGGGGCACCACCTTCAATGCCAGCTAACATCATGCCACGGTCAGCAATTGCGGCAAAATCATCCCCTGTGACTGAAAACCCCATATTGACGCCCTTGCCTTCGCGCGGACTGGATATGGTTCCATCAAGATTGATTGAAGCACCAAGGGCTGCAACATCCAGTTTAACCGGGAACATCTTGTTGCTGCTTAGAACATCTGTAGAACCAAGATTACCACTGATCTTAATGATTTCATTATTAATCATGGCTTCAAGAGCAAGCTGCATCGGTGAACTGGAGCTGGAGGCAGACAAATCAAACACCGGAAGAGAAAGGTTTTGCGTATCCCCAGTCACCCCGTCTTTATAGACAAGACTGACATCTCTGATCTGTAATGTATGAACTACAGGAAGAGAACCACCATCGGAAGAGCTGCTAGCCTCCCCTTCATTTTCCATTTGGGCAATATCAAACTCCCAGTTTGGCTTACCATCACTATTGGTTTCCAACAGAACCTTCACACCTTTAAGAACGACGCGTTTGACCTGAATATCGCCACTAATCAGTGGAAGCAGAGCAACTTCTGCGGCAAACGTGTCCATGGACAACATTTGCGCATCACTTCCCCACTTTGCATTTCCAAATGTAACGCCATCAACGGAAATAGACGGAGATAACGAGATGTTTAATTCCAGATCACCTGCGATCGTCAAATCTCTCCCTGTCGCTTCCTTGGCTTTTTCAGCAATCAATTCACGGTATTCGTTAAAATCCATAGATTTGAGCATCGCAACAGCAGCAACCAGCAATGCTATTAACAAAATACCTATGCCGCCAATTATCTTGATCATTCGGCTCATCTTATATTCTCCGTTAAGTGTTCCAGTGCCTTGGGCAAGGCTTCGAAAGTATCAATTACACAACTTGCGCCTGATTGGTGCAATTCTTTAGCCTCATGGTACCCCCAAGAGACACCAATGCCTTTTGTGCCAGCATTGCAGGCCATATCAATATCAAACGTCGTATCACCAATCATAACAGTATTAACCGCATCTACGCCCGTATTTTCCATGGCACGATGCAGCATATCCGGATTGGGTTTGCCTAATGCGACATCTGAGGTTTGTAAGGTAACAAAATAATCAAGTAATCCATATGGCTCCAGAGTAGCTTTTAAGCCTCGCATCGCTTTTCCTGTTGCAATGCCTAGCAACCAACCATCATTTGTCAGAAGGTCCAGTACATCAACCACCCCAGGAAATAGCGGTTCTTCAACATTCCCAGCGACACACTGATCGTAAAACATATGTTTGTATGTATCAACCATATCAGCGCTGTTATTTAGGCTGCCTTCAGGTAACAAGCATTCGATAGCCTGAGCAAGCGGCAAACCTATAATACGTCGAATTGACGAAGGTTCTGGAGGCTCAATGGTGTGAGCTTCAAAAGTTGCAGTCATCGTCCTGACAATTGCCTGCTGGGAATCAACCAGTGTCCCGTCACAATCAAATACAGCTAAACGAAGCTTTTCCATAAATCATAAATACAGACATATTATTAAAAGACATATACATCACTTTAATTCAAAATTTTGCAGACTAAAAGCTGATGTTAAAGGTATTAATATCAGATATTGGACATTTCCATCTTTTTTATGATTCTATTTAATGCTAATAATAAAAAAAGAGGATAGGATATTGGAAAATATACTGATATAGAAATGTACAAATATAGGCTTTAATAAAAACCTGACGTGCGTTCAACTCTTGGTCCTGTCGTAAAGTTGGTTTACACTACCTAGGATAGAGATGTAACATTTATAAATACAGGTAGATATAATAACCACCCAGTCTGCAAATTAAGAAACTTTTAGAACAATCAAAAAAACAATTATTATCAGGAGGTTTAATCAATGAAACTAACCATGAAAGCAATGGCACTGGCGATGCTCATGCCACTAATGGCAGCTTGCGGTACTGTCGATATCGACGAAGTAAGCATGATGGAAATCGAGAACTGGCCATTTGCCAAGGCCCTACATCAAGAATATGTAGACCTTGCTTATGCTGAAGCCGCTGAAAAAGATTGGAAAGATGCCAACTTCTTTGCAGCAAAAGCTGAAGAAATTGCAATGGCTGATTTTGAACTTCCTGGACCTCAGGCTGTTGAAGATCGTGATATTTCAGAAGATGCTCTTCCAGACCTGACTGGTGCCTATGCTGCTTTGAATGAAGCACTTGATAGCGGCCGCAGAACCAAGCCACAGGCTGCTGCACGTGCCCAGGCTATGTTTGATT
>JABJOR010000072.1 GCA_018664265.1 Rhodospirillales bacterium | reverse complement strand
GCACACCAGAAGCCGTCGTAAACCTGTTTTCCTTCCTTGCAGAAGAAGTCTCTGAAATATTGTCTGAGCTCGGCTTTAAAACACTGGATGAAATTATTGGCCGTTCTGATTTGTTAACGCAAGTCAGCCGAGGGCATGATGATCTGGACGATCTCGATTTGAACGCCTTGCTGGCGCAAGCTGATGCTGGTGGCTTCCCCCGATATTGTTCGCTGGAAGGACGTAACGAAGTTCCTGATACGCTGGATGCACAAATTTTGACTGATGCCGGAACCATGCTGGGTCAGGGCGAAAAAATGCAGTTGACCTATACGGTGCAAAATACTCACCGAGCCGTTGGCACCCGAACCAGTTCTGCTATTGTTCGCCAGTATGGCATGACGGGATTGAAGCCCAATCACCTGACTGTGCGCCTGCGCGGATCGGCTGGACAATCTTTGGGCGCATTTGCCGTACAGGGGTTAACGCTGGAAGTCTTTGGTGATGCCAATGATTATGTGGGCAAAGGACTTTCCGGTGGAACAATCATCGTTCGCCCAACTGTGTCCAGCCCTCTCAAGGGCCACAAAAACACCATTATCGGCAACACAATTCTTTACGGTGCCACAACAGGCAATCTCTATGCTGCCGGGCAAGCTGGCGAACGGTTTTGCGTTCGCAATTCAGGTGCCCAGGCCGTTGTTGAAGGATGTGGTTCTAATGGTTGTGAATACATGACTGGCGGCATAGTCGCCATCCTTGGAAAAGTCGGTGCTAACTTTGGTGCAGGAATGACAGGTGGTATTGCTTTTGTCTATGACCCGGATAATGAATTCCAGTACCGGGTGAACTCTGACACGGTGATTTACCAACGCATAGAAACCAGTTACTGGCGCGAAGTGTTAAAGGTTTTAATCGGGCAACATGTGAAACATACACGCTCAAATCATGGTGAGCGTCTGTTGCATTCCTGGGAGAACATTGAAAAAAACTTCTGGCAGGTTGTACCAAAAGAGATGCTGGATAAGCTTGAACACCCGGTAACTTCCGATACCCTCTTATCCAAACAGGCATAATTTAATACAGCCGAAGGTCTGTCGTCTCAATCTGATTTGCTAAACACGGAAGTAAATGGTTTTCTAAATGCGACACATGCACCAGATAAATAAAACTGCATGTTTTTTCCAGCCATAAAGGGTATATTTATCTTCTTGAGAGATGAATATACCTGCGATTGATATGGGCAGGCTTGCCCTCAATATAGTGGTTTGAATTACATGCAACGTCCCGTGATTGCCGTCTTGCTGGATTACGAAGCCGAAGGATCATTCTCCTCTCGACCTCATTATGCCCTGCGTACCAGTTACTTCACCGCCATTGAACGCGCAGGTGGTGTGCCTATTGCCATTCCCTATCTTCCCGGATCAATTGAACCTATCCTGAACATAGCGCATGGCGTTATGTTGCCTGGTGGATTTTATCCGTTTCCAGATCATTTCTACGGTGAGCCCAGGAATGCCGATCATCCGTCCCATCCACGCAGTGCATTTGAAAATGACTTCACGCGCATAATTTTGAAATATGACATGCCTGTGCTTGGAATTTGTGCCGGCATGCAAGTTCTCGGCGCCATTATGGGAGCAACTCTGCACCGTGACGTCCATGACGTCGTTGAAACCCACACAGATCACCTCAATGAAAAACCAGCTGAAGAAGCCGCCCACAAGGTCATCGTTACAGAAGGCTCAAAATTGCATAGCATTGTTGGCAGTAATACCATAGATGTAAACACAGCGCATCGCGAAGCCCTTAACATTGTGCCACAAACAATCAAGGTAAATGCAGTGGCCGAAGATGGTGTAATTGAAGGCATTGAACTTCCAGATCAACGTTTCGCACTGGGTGTACAATGGCACCCGGAATTTTTTCAAGAAACTGGTGGGCCGCATTTGGCTTTGTTTGAAGCGCTGATTCAAGCAGCTTCTGAAAAATAAAATACTATGGAGCCGGAAGTTGCCTGACAGTTCAAGACTCTGGATTATAATTGCTGGATTAAGCGGAGCTTTCACCGTCGGTCTGGGTGCCTATGGTTGGCATACTCTTGATGAAGGACCGGATTATCTGCGGGAAAGCTTCAACATAGGTGTGCAGTATCACATGTGGCATACTCTGGCACTGATCGGCGTAGCATGGTTATGCAAACACGGCGCAAAGCGTCTGGCTTCATTTGCCGGATGTGCATTTTGTAGCGGAATAATCTTGTTTTCTGGGTCGCTCTACTATTTCGGTCTGACCAGCGAATTATTGATTAGCGGTGCGGCGCCACTGGGTGGAGGATGCTTCATGTTGGGATGGGCATTGTTAGCCCTTAGCGCAATTCGAGCGAAGGCAAAAAATGTGCCGGATTAATTTCACTCGCATATGGACAGTTACATGCCTCATTCTGTTGGTGGCGTTACTCTTCCCTATAAAAGCGAACTCAGGATCAAATATCCTTCCAACCACATCCAAAGTCTCCTTCGCGGTCCTCAACTTGACTCCCTATGGATTCATTGATCAACATGGAGATACCAAAGGATACGTCTATGAAATTGCCAAGGCCTTTCTAAATGATGCTGACGTCGACTATGAAATTTCCTTACTTCCCTTAAAACGGCTATTCAAAGAATCAGGAACTGGGAAAATAAACTGTTCTTTTTTGGCAGGAACTCAAAAAACAAAAGAAATTTTTCGCCTTATAGAACCCATGGGAAAAGATATTATTGCAGGCGTTTTACCCAAAAAGGGAAAAATAATTAACCAATATGAAGACCTTGCAGCTTTTACAATCGGCGTTCCTTTGGGGGTGTATGTTAATGAGCGTTTTGACAAAGATCTCACTTTGAACAAAACGACTACACACGATTATGCCCATAGCGTGAAGATGCTCGTTGCTGGTCGCATCGATGCCATAATGGGAAACATTGACAGCTTTCGTTATTTTTCAGCCCAATCCGGCTATAACCCGGACGATATATTTGGCGACCCACATATTTTTGCCAGTATCCCTTTCTGGCTTGTTTGCAATAAAGATTCACCATCAGAAGACATTATTGATCGTTTGAAAGCATCCATTCAAAAGTTACGCGACAATGGAACATTCCAAAGCATAATTGGAAAATATTAAGGCCGCCTCCTTGAACCAGAGACGACCTTAAATTCTTAATTCAGCAATGCAGATAAAGCTTATTTTGCTTTTATCGCAGCAGCCTTAACACTGTCAGATGCTTCGCCTTCAAATTGCTTGAAGTTGTTCTCGAACAACTTGGCAACTTCCTGAGCTTTGACGTCGTAATCGTCTTTGTCAGCCCATGTGTTCCGCGGGTTAAGAACCTCACCAGGAACATTTGGACAGCTCTGTGGAACACTGACACCGAAATTCGGATCAACAACGAATTCAACGTTATCCAGCTCACCATTGAGTGCAGCATTCACCATGGCGCGGGTATAGGCAATTTTCATACGAGATCCCACACCATAACCACCACCAGACCAGCCTGTATTTACGAGCCAGCATTTGGCACTGTGTTCAGCCATTTTGTCACCAAGCAACTTAGCATAAACAGAAGGATGGCGCGGCATGAACGGAGCACCGAAACATGCCGAGAATGTAGCGACTGTTTCTTTAAGGCCACGCTCTGTGCCTGCAACTTTGGCTGTATAACCTGACATGAAGTGATACATCGCCTGATCAGGAGAAAGCTGACTGATTGGAGGCAACACACCAAAAGCATCACACGTCAGCATGATGATATTTTTTGGATGTCCAGCCTTGCCAGTTTCGGATGCATTGGGAATTTTAGAAATATCGTAAGACACACGACCGTTTTCACTGTGCGTTGTATCAAAGAAATCCAATTCACGGGTGTCTTCATCACACAAAACGTTTTCAAGCAGTGATCCGAATGTACGGGTTGTCTCAAAAATTTCAGGCTCGGTTTCTATCGTCAGGGCGATAGTTTTTGCATAGCAGCCGCCTTCAAAATTAAAGACGCCGTTTGGTCCCCAACCGTGTTCATCATCACCAATGAGGATGCGGGACTGATCTGCAGAAATCGTTGTCTTGCCAGTGCCAGACAGGCCAAAGAAAATGGCTGAGTTGTCATCTTCGCTGGTGTTGGCAGAACAGTGCATTGGAAGTACATTTTTTGGTGGCAACATGAAGTTCATGATGGAGAAAATCGACTTCTTGATTTCACCGGCATAACCGGAACCACCAACAAGGATCATGCGTTTTTCCATGTTAACAACAATGAACGTGCCAGATGTGGTACCATCGCTTACAGGGTCTGCTGTTAAACTAGGAGCCTGGAGCACGACAAATTCCGGCTCAAACGATGAAAGCAAGCTGTCATCTGGTTGAATAAACATGTTCCGGGTGAACATATTGTGCATGGCACCCTCGGTGACCACACGAACTTTCAGACGGTAGTCCTCGTCAGCGCCTGCATAGCAATCCTGAACAAAAACGTCCTTGTCTGCCATATGCGCGACCATTTTATCATAAAGCTGATCAAACTTGTCAGCGCCAATTGGCACGTTGACCTTGCCCCAAGAAATTTCACTCTTTGATGCATCATCTTCTACGACAAA
This sequence comes from Rhodospirillales bacterium, assembly GCA_018664265.1. Classification (GTDB taxonomy): domain Bacteria; phylum Pseudomonadota; class Alphaproteobacteria; order Rhodospirillales; family Casp-alpha2; genus JABJOR01. The sequence continues at coordinate 3,864 of JABJOR010000072.1, read as the reverse complement.
GCGATCATTCGGTGAGCGCCCGGTGTGTTGTCCGGTCAGAGTGACAAAAGCGCCGCCTTTAGCAACTTTACCTTCATTATTCGCAACCGCATGCTCGTAAAGACGAGATGCGTCTAAATTCCAATAAGCTGTTTTAACTCCACTCAGCCCCTGATTTTCAAGGCCGAATGAGCTCACAGCATGTCCAACGTCCTGCACAGTGTGCTCCTTAAGATTTAAAAAATTTAAGCCTGATTATTTTTGTTTTTCCAGACCACGAGAAAGGCACCTTAACGCCCCGTTTTTTTGGCCACAAGCTATAGTTCCTTTGAAAATCAAAGAATTCCAAAGAATCTAATTTGAAATCGAATATTTTACGAATTTTCCTGCTCAAGCTCATCTAACTGGCCATATACCATGTCACGCAATGTCACAATTCCGACAGGGCTGCGCGTATCATCAATTACCAAAGCGCGGGTCAGTCGGAATCGCACTAGAAGACGAACGGCGTAACGAATATCCATATCGAGTGCCACTGCCATAACCGGCTTTGACATAATTTCGTAAACATTCGTACGATCTATCGATCTATTATTCGCTATAACATTTTTTGCAATGTCATACTGTTCAAGCAAGCCGTATTCATCATCTTCATCCCGGCGTTCCACAACCAATGATCCAAGACGGTTGTCACGCATAACGGCTATGGCTTCCCTAATGGTCGACATGCCTCCGATTGTGCGAACGCCACGAGACATGACATCCCCAACTTTAATGTGTTTTCTATTGCTCATAATGTTTCCTCGATTTCTTCACTAATCTTGCTTTCTTGAGTCTTCAGTCCAACAAGGTCTTCAATATCTAGTTGAAAGGCAATGCCTGTGCCTGGCTCAGCATCAAACTTTGCAGCGTCCCCTATGGTTTCTAAAATTGTCCGCGCTAGAGGCTCTGCCACAATAAACAGGATAAAGTCACGTTGGGCACCAAGGTCCAACCCGAGAAATGTTTTTTCCGGCGTTAGCCCCTCTCCACGAACATTGGTTATTACTGTTGCGCCCGTTGCACCTGCCTCGCGCGCAGCATTGATCACCGTGTCAGTTTTTTCATCGGCAACCATCGCAATTATGAGTTTAAGCCTCATGAGCTTTTCCTTTCTTCAACATCCTGTTTCTTTGCCGCGTCAGTAGAAGCCTGTTTCTTACGTTTTTGGTAATTATCTGCCAGCATGGCGTACCCTAAAACAGACATAATTGGAAAGACACTGGCAAAGGCAATCAGGCCAAAACCATCAATTAAGGGGCTGCGCCCGGGAATGGCTGATGCCAGCCCAAGCCCCAGTGCAGCAACAACTGGCACGGTTACAGTAGATGTCGTAACCCCGCCTGAATCATACGCAAGTGGAATAATTGTCTTTGAAGCCCTCATCGTCTGGAAAATCACCACAACATATCCGGCCATAATGTAATAGGGTAGCGGCGTGCCGCTCACAATTCTGTAAGCCCCTAATGACACACCGACAGCAACACCAAAAGCCACAGCCAATCGCAAGCCAGTCGCATTAAGCGCCCCACCGGAAATTTCCTCAGCCTTTATTGCAACTGCGATCAGTGATGGCTCAGCTACTGTGGTTGCAAATCCGATAGCAAAAGCAAAAACATAAACCCACATATAGTCACGCCAGTTTATGATCCCTTCCACGCTGCCGGTAAATTCTGGAGCTGTCAGTTGTGAGGCCATCGTTCTTCCAAGTGGGAACAAAGCCTGCTCCAACCCAACGAGGAACAACGTCAATCCGAACAACACATACAAGAAACCCACTGCCATGCGCTGCGGATTGGGTGGCATACGCCGAATAACAACGAACTGGAATCCGACCAGAATGACAACAATCGGCAACACATCAAGAACAGTACTCATGCCTGTTGATATAATATCCCAAATCATGTCGGCACCCTCATCATCAGTACACCATCCCGTATATCATTACGAAAATCATGGGTAGCAAACTTGCAAAGGCAATCAGGCCAAATCCATCGATCATGGGATTACGCCCACGAATGGCGCCGGCCAATCCGACTCCAAGGGCGGTAACCAATGGCACGGTGATCGTTGACGTTGTCACGCCACCTGAATCATAGGCAATTCCGACGATTTCTTCTGGCGCGAAAACTGTAATAACAATGACCAGTATATAACCCCCAATAATCAGATACTGGATGGGCCAGCCCTTCAAAATACGGAACACGCCAAGAACCAGGGCGGCGCCGACGGAAAGGGCTACTGTGAAGCGCAAACCAAAGGCATAGCTATTTCGCGATTCTTCATCTTTTCCGATGGCCCCTGCTATGCTGGCAACATCGGCGGCCTCTGCGGCAACGGCAATTAGTGCAGGCTCAGCTGCTGTAGTACCAAACCCCAGACAAAAAGCGAACCCAAGCAAAGCTGTCAAACTGCCTTTTTTGGCAAGGGCGTCTGCCATGGCTTCGCCGATGGGAAACAGGCCCATTTCCAGTCCTCGAATAAACAAGGCCAACCCAAGAACAACAAATACAAGCCCGATAACAACATCACTCAGGTTTGGGAAAGGTTGCTGTAAAACAACAAGTTGGAAAAAACCGATAACCAGCACAATTGGCAGCATGTCGCGCAGCGCATCGACAACCAACATCAGAAATTTTTTAACCGATTTCCCCATCTTCGTGCTTTTCCAATCGCAAGGAGACCCGCTGATACCCTTAAATTTTATGAATTAAATCTTTCATAAAAATGCCACTATGACCAGTCCTTTACAGGCCCCAGGATAAAGAAAATTCTAATAATGCTATATTTTTGCCACAAACAACGTGTTCAGTAGTAGTTATTGATTAATACTGAAACACCAACCTTTGAAACGGACCAAATAATGCCTGAAAAAATAGCCCTTGTTGATGATGATCGTAATATCCTGACGTCCGTCAGCATGGCCTTGCAAACTGAAGGCTTTCAGGTCTCGACTTATAATGATGGTGAAGAAGCTCTGGCGGGCATTTCACGTACCCCTGTCGATCTGGCTGTGCTTGATATTAAAATGCCCCGAATGGATGGCATGGAACTGCTGAAACGATTGCGCGACAATGATGGAGTGCCTGTTATCTTTCTGACTTCCAAAGATGATGAGATCGATGAAATGATGGGCCTGCGTATGGGGGCGGATGATTATATCACCAAGCCGTTCTCTCAACGCCTGTTGATTGAGCGCATCCGTGCAGTGCTCCGGCGCAAAGCTCCAGAAAGTGAAGCTGATAACCCTAAAGATATTTTGCGGCGCGGTGAGTTGCTTCTTGATCACTCCCGCCATCTCTGTTCATGGCAGAGCAAGCCGGTCAACCTGACAGTGACTGAATTTTTGCTAATCGAAGTTTTGGCTCGCAGACCAGGACATGTAAAAAACCGGGATCAGTTAATTGACGCCGCTTATGGTGAGCATATTTACGTGGACGATAGAACCATTGATAGCCACATAAAGCGGTTGCGGAGAAAATTCAAAGCAATCGACAAGGATTTTTCTGAAATCGAAACACTCTATGGTGTAGGATATCGTTATCGTACAGCCTGAACGAAATCCCGATAACACTAAATGATATCAGATGACTCCAGATAACACGCCACACACTGAAGAAACTAAAGCTGCTGATCCAGCTACAACCGAGACTGCCCCTTTACAGCCGCGTGCGCGTCGAGGCATGTCTCCAATCATGCGGCGCATTCTGACCATCAATATTCTGGCCCTTGGTATTCTGGTGGCCGGACTTTTGTATCTCGGCCAGTACCGCCAAAATCTTATTGATTCGGAAATAAAAAATTTAATCTCTCAGGCTGAAATGTTTGCTGCTGCTTTAGGTGAAG
>JABJOR010000071.1 GCA_018664265.1 Rhodospirillales bacterium | reverse complement strand
TTCGCATTCTGTTACAGGAGGTAGCCAGTTTTTAATTGAGCAAAAATCGCTAATAATGCCCCATACTTTGTCCGGCTCGGCGTTGATTTCAATTTCTTTTACAACCTTCTGGCGAGTTGGGCCGTGAGCAGAAGTGATTGCCGGGAGCAGGAAAAGCCCGAATAATATAAATATTACAGATTTCTTCATTATTAACTATCTCCAAAATTAAGTTAAATAACAGATGTCAGGTATAAATTGAACGGGCATATTATCGTTTTAGCCGTCCATCATCAAAAATATAATAGAGCATGACATTAAAACATCAATTCCTCATTGTTTGGCTTATTAGTCTTTATTTATCTGGATGCGTAATAGTTGAGACAAAGCTTAAGCGGGAGGAGTTCCAAATTTTTGATGGTGATACTCTGAAAGTGGCTTATCAGGTAGAAATTGCCGAGAGCAATTCCGCACGCAAACGGGGTCTTATGTATCGCAAATCTATGGCGTCGAATCAAGGTATGCTGCTGGATTATAAACGCCCCGCTAATATGGCTATCTGGATGAAGAACACCTACATTCCTCTTGATATTATTTTTATTGATATTAATGGAGTGATATTGAAGATTCATGAAAGGGCAGTGCCACACTCAACAAAAAGAATTGAATCGGATTCCAGGGTCAGGGCGGTACTCGAAGTCAACGCGGGACAAATAGCAGAGTTTGATATCAAGCCCGGGGACCAGGTTAGGCATCCTTCCTTCGTTCAATAGTAACTATGATAAACAGAAAGAATATTATTAACTTATTTCTCAGGCTCGGAGTTACCCTGATTGTATTTTCGATATTTATTATCGTATCAGTTTTTTATGGTACCTCAATGCCTGGCGAGTCAATCAAAGAAGATTTAGCGGTATTAAGCGAGGATGAGATATTAACAAAAGAGAAGTTAAGTGCTCATGTATTTGCCTTGTCAGAAGAAATTGGAGAACGTCATTACATCGAAAAAGGCTCCCTCGAACAGGCAGCCAACTACATAGAAACGAGTTTTCGAGATATGGGCTTAAATCCTGTATCTGAAATTTATAGCGACAAACTTTATCGCAATATTGTTGTTAATATTTACGGCAGGCAGCGCCGTGATGAAATAATTGTCATTGGCGCACATTACGATTCAGTCTGGTTGAGCCCGGGCGCAGATGACAATGCGTCGGGTGTCGCGGCATTGTTGGAGATTGCACGGGGCTTGCGTGAGCAACGATTCCCCAAAACGATCCGCTTTGTCGCTTTTGCAAATGAAGAATGGCCGTTTTTTGGTCGCGATAATATGGGAAGTCGGGTCAATGCCAAACATTCATATGATCGCAATGAATTAATAAGCGGTATGATTTCACTTGAAATGCTGGGTTATTATTCGCTAAAGCCAAATAGTCAGGTTTACCCGAAGCCCCTCAGCTATTTTTATCCTCACCAGGCAAATTTTATTGCCTTTGTATCAGATTTCTCGTCCAGAAATTTCTTGCATGATGTGATCAGGGAGTTTCGTGGTTTTAATCGATTTCCATCAGAGGGGTTAATCTCGCCTCAATTTTTGGTGCCGGATATAAAACGTTCGGACAACTCTTCATTCTGGTCTTATGGGTTCCCGGCTATTATGGTTACGGATACTTCAAATTATCGAAACAGAAAATATCATACCGCTGGCGACATGCATCGGACTCTTGACTACGAGTCAATGGCAAGAGTAGTGGTGGGATTGCGCCAAACCATCGCAACTTTAGCTAATAAATAGTATATCGACTGTTGTTTGTCTACGTGCTTGAAGTACACTACGGCTCTTTTTTTATAGTTGAAAGAGAATTTCAGTGAAAATAGTAATTGCTCCCGATTCATTCAAAGGAAACCTGACGTCGCTAGAGGTAGCTAAAGCAATTGAGAAAGGTGTCCAGCGTGTTTTGCCAAAGGCGAATTGCGTTAAAGTACCTATGGCTGACGGTGGCGAAGGAACTGTGCAATCGCTAGTAGATGCGATGGGTGGGAAATTTGTCTACAGGAAAGTGAGCGGACCCGATGGCGTAGTGATCAGGGCTAGATATGGCTTGCTGGCTGATAAGCTTACGGCGGTAATTGAAATGGCAGAAGCATCAGGTTTACCCTTAATTGCAGAGTCAGAAAGAAACCCGCTAACAGCAACAAGCCATGGAACAGGAGAGTTAATAATTGATGCAATCAATAAGGGTGCGCAGAAAATAATTATTGGTATTGGTGGTTCGGCAACGAATGACGGTGGCGCAGGTATGGCGCAGGCGCTGGGAGTGAAATTTCTGGATAGCAGGGGGAGAGAAATCCGAACACTCGCTGCTGGTGGCATGCTTAATCGTATTGCGGATATCAATATGGAAAATATTCATGTCGGGCTGAAAAAATGCAAAATTATTGTTGCCAGTGATGTTGATAATCCTCTTTGTGGCAAACGTGGTGCTTCATATGTGTTCGGACCACAAAAAGGGGCGACTCCAGCTATGGTAAAACGGTTGGACAGTAATCTTAATCATTTTGCCAGATTAATTAAAAATCGATTGAATATTAATGTACGTAGTTTAAAAGGAGCAGGTGCTTCAGGTGGTCTTGGTGCCGGACTGGTTGCATTCGCCGGAGCGAAGTTACAAAGCGGTGTAGATATAGTTATGCAGGCAACAGATTTTGAATCACATTTAAACAAGGCAGATCTGGTTATTACCGGCGAGGGAAGAGTGGACTTCCAGACAGCTTTTGGGAAGACCCCGGCGGGCATCGCCAAAGTTGCAAAAAAACACAAGGTACCAGTTATCGCTATAGGTGGTGGTTTATCCGATGATGCGTCGGGTGTTTTTAATTTTGGAATTGATGGTCTTGATAGTGCGATTGCCAGAGATATGCCTTTACAAGAAGCATTAGCAGGTTCGCGGAAGTTCATAAGCAATGCAGCGGAGCGTGCGATGCGCATGATACTCGTTGGTAAGAAAATGAGAAAAAAGTAGTTATGCAATTCTCAAAGTTCGCAAAAAAATTCACAGATCATTCTGGCATTAGCCAGTTGATGGAAGATCTTGGTGACGCCATGGCGGGAGAACAAGATGTTCTAATGCTCGGCGGCGGTAATCCGGCGCATATACCTGAGATGCTGGCTTTCTTTCAGGATCG
>JABJOR010000008.1 GCA_018664265.1 Rhodospirillales bacterium | reverse complement strand
TCCTACGGTGAGTTGCTAATCATTATAGATCGGGATCAAGCCCTGTCGGCTTTTTTTGATCGTGCTATTTTTGTTGTTCTGGCCGGATTGGCGAGAAACTTGTTGCTGGCCGTTATCTTGTTTTACATTTTCCATGTAATGCTATCAAAGCCGCTGGAACGAATAGCAGAATCTTTTTCCAGAAGAGATCCTCAGAGCACCGACAACACCCCAATATCTGTTTCTAAAGCCCATGAGTTTGATGAAATTGGAGAGATGGTCAATTACGCAAATCAATTCATGAAGGCAAGTAGCCAGCATCTTGCAGAAATTTCCCGTACCGAAGAAGAACTTCGTCAGACTATGGACGATCTAATAATCACAAATAAGAAGCTCGTGAGAGCAAGGGACGCACTGGAAGAAAGTGAAGGGCGGTTTCGTGGGTTTGCCGAGAACGGAGCAGACTGGTTTTGGGAAATGGGACCGGATCTGCGGTTTTCTTATTTAACAGGAAGAGTTGAAGATATCATGGGGCTTAAGTCCGAAGATATTTTGGGCAAGACTCGAAGTGAACTATATGACGGGCCGAATATTTTAGATGATTATAGTTTTCAACCTCATCTACAAAAAATAGCCAATCGGGAATCTTTCACAAACTTTGATGTGCCCTGGGTACGGCCGGATGGTGGGCAACGTTATCTTAGTTTAAACGGCAAACCGGGCTTTGATAAGGATGGCGAATTTCTGGGTTATCGCGGAATTGGCAGCGATATTACAGATAGAAAAATCATGGAAAAAGACCTTCGAAATGCCTTGGGTGATGCTGAACAGGCCAATCTGGCCAAATCTGAATTTCTGGCGAGTATGAGTCATGAATTACGAACGCCATTGAATGCTGTTCTTGGATTTGCCCAGATGCTGCAACTTGATATAGATGGCTCACTTTCAAAAACTCAGCGAGAAAACGTAAAACATATTTTGGAAGGTGGAGAGCTTCTTCTAAATCTTGTTAATGAAGTACTTGATCTTGCCAGGATTGAATCTGACCAATTTACGTTGTCATTGAGTGATGTAAATGCAAACGAGACTGTCGCAAATTGTGTTGCACTTGCCAACCCGCTTGGAGAACCAAGAGGGGTCAGGATCGACAATCAGTTTAGCCCAGGCCCGGAATCAATTTTGAGAACAGATCATACTAGATTTAAACAAGTCCTGATCAACCTGCTTTCCAATGCAGTTAAATACAATACGGATGGTGGTGTTGTCACAATCCAAGGCTGGGAGACAGACACGAATAGTCTTCGATTATCTGTTACCGACACAGGAATTGGAATTGCAGAAGAGCACCATGCCAGTGTTTTTCAAATGTTCCACCGCGTTGGAGCTGACGCAATGGTTGCCAGGGAAGGCACAGGTATTGGCCTTACTGTTGCCAAGCTATTGGTTGAGCGGCTGTATGGACATATTGGCTTCGAAAGTGAAGTTGGAGTAGGCAGCACATTCTGGATCGAGTTGCCTCTGGCTCACGAATCATACGAATCAGATGACGAAATTTAATTTCAAGGTGAAGTGATTTTATCCTTTAGATTTTCTCTCTGCTAGATTAATGCTTTACGCCTTTGGTAATCTTATTGTAGATTTTTTGTAGTAAATCTAAAATTTTAGTATGGGCTGTTTCCTCTACATGAAGAAAAAACTTGCATCAATTTCCAGAATACATGGGTGGCGTAAAGCAACGCATGTGAATACGAGGCGCCGCAAGGCGACGTCGTTGCTGGCGCTTGGTGCACTTTTGCTTAATCTGATTGTTGGGGGACTGTTACCGTCATCTGTTGCTGGTGCCGCTACCCTGAACGCAGGGAGTGGTGAGTTTTTTACCACGGTTGTTATTTGCACACCCAATGGCTTGCGCACCATAAGCCTTGATGCCAATGGAGAGCCTCTACCGGATCAAGCCAACTATTCTGAATTTTGTGTATTTTGCCTGCCTCTGAATGATGGTCACAGCTATGTTCCAGGCGTGCAAATTACCGTTTTGGCTCCGAGTTTAGTTCGGTCACGTATAGCTCTACCCCTTGATATCAATATATCGCCTTCTATCGTATTTCTAGAGTCGCGCCCTGTACGCGCACCGCCATTTTTCTCCTGAATTTCTGATAACTGATTACACGTTGCACGCTCTTCATTCAATTGTAGGGCAACGATCCATACGTGTGGTCTATGGCAATTCAAAAATAAAGAGAATGAAAAATGGAAAAGAAATTTTTCTGTCGAGGTGCGTATGCTTGCGCCACTGCGGCACTGACCATACTACCGCTTGCTGCGGCCGTTGCAGCAGACGCAACATCCCTTGAAGAGATTACCGTTACAGGAACCTGAGAAGAGCAGTTGAAATCAGAGACTGCTGCGACAGTCAATGTTTTGAATGGTGATTCTTTTCGAAATATCAGGGCAACACACCCTTCAGAAGTTATGGGGCGTATACCCGGTGTTCATGCCTCGGTTACCGGAGGTGAAGGCCATAAAATGGCAATTCGTCAGCCGATTTCGACCAGCCCGCTTTATCTCTATCTGGAAGATGGTGTGCCCACACGCTCTACCGGGTTCTTTAACCACAATGCACTGTACGAAATAAATGTACCGCAATCCGAAGGTATCGAAGTTTCAAAAGGCCCAGGTTCTGCCCTGCAAGGTAGTGATGCTATTGGCGGGGTAATTAATGTGCTTACGCGCGAGCCATCCATGGAAAGAGAAATGGAAGGATCACTGGAAATTGGCGGTCATGGGTATAAGCGTGCCTTAACGTCCTATAGTAATACCTGGGATGATGATAGTGTTCGTATGGATTTGAACTTGTCCCATACCGATGGGTGGCGAGAGAAAACGGGCTACGATCGACAAAGCGCTACGTTGCGTTGGGACAAATTCCTCAGTAACGGCGGTTTCCTCAAAACAGTTTTCTCCATGTCCAATATTGATCAGGAAACGGCTGGATCGTCTCGACTTTTACTAGAAGATTACAAAAATAATCCAACTGAAAATTATACACCTATTTCATTTCGCAAGGTAAAAGCTCTGCGGCTGTCTTCCGCTTATGAAATCGAAGATCAGAATACATTGCTCAGCATGACACCATATCTTCGTTGGAATGAAATGGAGATGCTGCCCAATTGGTCGCTTGGGTATGATCCTGTAGTTTATACTACGGGCCACATGTCCGCAGGCGTTATGAGCAAATACCGTATGGACTTTCAACCATATCGCACTCGACTGGTTGTCGGGGCAGATTTGGACTACAGCCCAGGTTCGCGCGATGAGGATAAAATTTCTCGAACAAAGGTTGGTAATGTTTATACAAGTTATTCCATTGATGAAAAAATTTATGACTACGATGTAACCTTTATGTCGGCGTCACCATATGTTCATGGTGAACTTTCTCCCATAGAAAAATTGCGCTTATCCGGTGGTTTGCGTCTCGATGCCATGAGGTATGAATATGATAATCATCTGAGTATTCTCACAACAGGTAATCATCGCCGACCAGGAGATAACACGACTAATTATCTACATCTAAGCCCAAAGTTGGGGGCAACATATGCTTTCACGCAAGATTTTAATGGTTTTGCATCTTATAAGCATGCGTTTCGTGCGCCATCGGAATCCAAATTGTTTCGCTCTGGTAAAGCAGCGGATTCCATGCATTTGAATCCGGTCAAAGTAGACAGCTACGAATTGGGTGTGCGGGGCAAGCCATTGAGTGTCCTGTCATACGAGCTATCAGCTTATTACATGATCAAGAAGGATGACATTCTTACGTATAAGGATGGAAGTAATGTCCGGGTTAATTCAAATGCGGGAGAAACACTCCATAAGGGGCTTGAAGCCCAAATCGGTTATCTGATTGCGCCTGAATTAAAAGCCGATGCGGCTTTATCATATTCAAAACATACGTATGAAAAATGGGCCCCCGACACAACAACCGACTATAGCAGCAACGAAATGCATTCAGCACCACGTTGGTTGGGTAATGTATCCCTCGCATACAGCCCGGACTATTTGCACGGAAGTGATTTTGAGCTGGAATGGGTCAGTATGGGTGAATACTGGATGGATGAGGAAAACACTCATAAGTACAGTGGCCATGACCTATTTAACTTTCGTGCTGGGTATGACGTTACAGAAAATGTCCGCTTGTTCGGGCGCGTTATGAACTTGACAGATGAGTTATATGCGACTGCTGCCGATTTTGGATCAAACGCTCATGAGTTTGCCCCCGGTTTGCCGAGAACGGCTTACTTTGGAATTGAGGGGGAATTCTAATGTGCAGAACATTTTTGTATGCTTTGTTTGGTGTTGCCGCCAGCCTTTTGGCTGGCGGTTGTGCCGGGCCAGAACAGCAGGTCGAGCATCAACACTCACCTACTGAAGGTTTGGCCCCTGAGGCGTGTTTGCAAGATGATGCGCTCCCTTCGTTATTATGTGCCGAGGTGCCCACTCCATTTGTTGATTCCAAGGGCCAGTGGTGGGTAGTCTGGGCGCAACGTGATCATGTTTATATGGCAACGTCCAGTAACTTGAAGGAAGGGTTTTCTAGCCCGCTACAGATTACTTCAAAGCCTTTGCCCGTTGATAAAAATGGAGAAAACAGACCAAAGATCATTGTTGCAAAGAATGCGGATATTTATGTCTCCTTTACGACTAAGGGGCAGCGCAAGTATACCGGGGCTGTGTATTTTTCGCGTTCTATTGATGGTGGGAAATCGTTTTCTGAACCTATGCCTATAACGGATGAAGATGCGTCAGTCAGCCAACGTTTTGACTCTCTCGCTGTGACGCCATCGGGGCGCATTTATTTGGCTTGGCTCGACAAACGGGAATGGTTCTCTGCCGTCAGGAATGATGAACCCTATCGGGGAATTAGCCTTTATTACACATGGTCGGATAATCGAGGCGAGAGCTTTGCTGTCAATACGAAATCGGCTGACCACACGTGTGAATGTTGCCGTACGGCGATGGCTCTGGACGGTGAAAAGCCTGTAATAGCCTGGCGCCATATGTTTGAGCCAAACATTCGTGATCATGCCATCATGCAGTTGGGCGAAAAAAAATCACTGGTTCGTATTAGCGAAGATCGTTGGGCTATTGATGGATGCCCTCATCATGGGCCAGCACTATCCATTACGGATACAGGTGACCAGCATATCGTCTGGTACACCGATGGTGAAGCCCGTAGCGGATTGTTCTATGCATATTCCGGGGCGACAAAAGAAACTTTCACTGCGCCGTTTGGTTTTGGAAATATTGAAAATCAAGCGTCCCATCCAGATGTTTTGAGCACCGGACAATCCGTATTTCTCACTTGGAAAGAATTCACTGGTGAAGCAAGCGAGCTTTATTTCATGCAATCTGCGGATGGCGGCCAAACCTGGTCAACTCCTTTGCGTATTGCGAGCTCTAACGGTCCTGCGGATCACCCGTTTCTTGTTGTAGCCAATGGTTGGGTTCATGCTTCGTGGTCAAGTATGGTCGAGGGATGGCGTTCGATGCGGCTTGCACCTGTGGTAGAAAACCAAAAGGCAGGAGCGGTGTAATGCGTTATTTTCCTGGTGCTTGTGTCCTTATGTCTTTGATTGTTTTTGCCACGTTTCCAATTCAAGCGGACGAGTCGCAGAAATTTATACAAGGCAGCTTTGAAGCTATTTTAAAAAGCCACAAGGACAAGCCACTTATTGTTAATTTTTGGTCTGTTACATGCCCTCCGTGTTTGGTCGAAATGCCGCTTTGGAAAAATCTCAGGCTAAATTCCCCTGAGGTAAACCTTGTTCTGGTATCAACGGATAAACCGGAAGATGTGGACCGTATTGAGCATGTGTTAAATCGATACGGTCTAGCGGATGCAACTTCCTGGATTTTTGCTGATCCATTTAAAGAACGTTTACGCTATGAGATTGATAAAAAATGGCGTGGTGAATTACCCCGAACGTATTTTATTTCCAGGAACGGAGAGAAAAAAGCCTATTCCGGTATGGTTGAAGAGACAGTCTTGCAAACCTGGGTCAAACAGGAGGTTGGGTCATGACCCCTGTCAGCAGCGCCACTGCGTATTCCCAGAGGTATCAAAAGTATATGACTGTTGTGTATGCCTTGGCGTTGCATGGTTTTGTTGTTCTGGCTGTTATGATTATGCCTGATATTGAAAGTAAACCACCTGCACCACCATTGTTGTTCGAGACGATTGATCTGGCAACATATGAGGCTTTAACAGGAGCGCCTGATGACGTTGCAGCTCCTGAGCCAGAGGCAATACCTGAGCCGGAGCCGATACCAGAACCGAAACCAATACCAGAGACGGAACCAATAGTAGAGCCGGAGCCGATACCAGAACCTGAGTTAATGCCAGAACCAGAGCCAAATCCAGTTCTTGAACTTGAGCCAATTCCTGAACCTAACCCGAAGGCCGTCCCCAAGCCAACTCCAGAACCTGTTCTTCAATCTGTTTCTGAAGGGAAGAAAATTCAGCAAGTCATCCATACGCCACCAGTAATTGAAATCTCAACGCAGCGGGCTCGCAAAGCTGAGCCAAGTCTTGTGAACACAGATGATGTGGCCTCTTCTATGGCGTCGTTGAAATTTGTCCCCCCTGATTGCCATGCTGCCAACCTGGGTAACCCAAAGCCGATTTATCCGCTGCAGGCGCGAAAGCGTAATATGGAAGGCGTGGTTCTCTTGCGTATTGAGGTTTCCATAGCGGGGGTTCCTCTTTCTATTTCCATATTGGAGAGTTCCGGCTTTCCGGTGCTGGACCGATCCGCACGTCAGGCTGTGCAGCACTGGAAGTTCACTCCGGCGACAAAAGGCGGGGTGGCTGTTACGGCAATGGTCGAGGTCCCCATCAACTTCAAATTGACAGAGGGATGATTTAGCTGTTTGCAGCATCCTTTAAGGCAGCCACTCCGGGAAGGTCTTTGCCTTCGAGCCATTCAAGGAATGCGCCACCGGCACTTGATACGTAGGTGAACTTATCAACCACGCCAGCATTAGCCAGTGCGGAAACCGTATCACCGCCCCCGGCGACGCTGAGTAGTTCACCCGCTTGGGTTCTTGCTGCAGCCGTTTGCGCTACAGCATTGGTACCTTTATCGAAAGGCTCAATCTCAAACGCGCCAAGCGGCCCGTTCCATAGCAAGGTTTTGCAAATCGATAGTTTTTCATTGATGTGTTCAATGGTTTCAATGCCTACATCAAGGATCATGGATTCGGGCGGGATCAAATTAAGCGGGGTTGTCGCAGAGCCTGCGCCTGCTTTGAACTCATTGGCGATAACTGCGTCATAGGGAAGGACAATTTCGCAGCCTTTTGAGCCTGCTTCAGCGCAAAGTTCGCGCGCCTGTTCTGCCATGTCTTTTTCACACAACGAAGATCCGACATCGATCCCATTGGCATAAAGGAATGTATTGGCCATTCCACCACCGATAATCAGCATGTCCACATTATCCATCATGTTGCCAAGGACTGCCATTTTGGTTGAAACTTTTGCTCCGCCAACAATAGCCGCAACTGGCCTTGTCGGATTACCAAGTGCCGTCTCCAGGGCTTCCAGCTCACCTTGCATCAATCGCCCGGCTGCCGCTGGCAACAGGCGCGCAATGCCTTCGGTAGAAGCATGGGCACGGTGCGCACAGGAAAACGCATCGTTGACATAAACATCGCCGAGGGCTGCCAGTTGTGTAGCAAGCTCTGGATCATTTTTTTCTTCTCCAGGATGGA
>JABJOR010000070.1 GCA_018664265.1 Rhodospirillales bacterium | reverse complement strand
GCTTGGCCCGGAGCTCGGGCACGACTGGCATTCATCGTCAAAAAGAATCCTTGCGGGAGCACCTGCGTGTCTTGGATGCTATTGAAGCTAAAAATAATGCACAAGCAGCCATATTGCTCCGAGACCATATTCGGATATCCCACGACCAGCGCCCCAGATTAGGCATACGTGGTGTTCCGCCATTGGCTGTTAAACACGGACATCGTGTTTAACCTGAAATATCCGATTTCAGAAATATTATTTTAAAAATAAAGTTCCTATGCTATCAAATCACTATGACTGATAAAAAAATCGTTGCCTTTTTTCCCGAAGCTTCTTTTGGTGCGGCATTGAACTGTGTCGGGATTGCTCAGAAAATTCAAGACTTTGGCCATGAAGCTGTATTTTTATGTGATGCAGGCTTTGTAGGGACTTTTGAGGCTTATGGTTTCAAAGAATATCCAATCACGATGTCTCCAGAGTTTTCTGACGAGGAGTTAGAGGATTTTTGGACAAATTTTATTACCAGACACCTGCCACATTTCCGCCTTTCTCCTCGAGAACAGCTTAGCACCTATGTGTTGCCATTATGGGAAGCCATTGTGGATAGCGCAATTATTGCTGAGCCCCACTTGAAGAAGCAGCTAGCGGCTATAAAACCGGATGTAGTTTGCATTGATAACGTTATTCTCTTCCCCTCAGCAACTCAGGCAGGTTGCCCATGGGTCCGTATTGTCTCTTGTGCTGAAACCGAAATCCCTGACTCCGCAATTCCTCCTTTGATTTCGGGAATGACTTTAGATCAATCCGAGCAATATGAAGAGTTTCATAAGATCTACGCCGATACTGTTGAGCCTGCCCATAAACGCTTTAATTCATTTTTGAAAAAAATTGGATTACCAGAATATGAAGCTGGGCAGTTTTTCGGGCCCTCTCCTACTCTCAATCTGTTGCTTTACACTCAGGCTCTTCGCTATGAAAGGAAAGTCCCTCTCAACCCTACGCTGTATCAGTTCCTGGAAGGATGTGTCAGAGATGAAGGTTTATTTGAAATTCCGGAATTTCCAGCACACAACGACAAGCCTGTTGTCTACATCAGTTTTGGAAGCCTCGGGGCTGCTGACGTAGCTTTGTTTGAACGTATGATCAGGTTGTTTTCAACCCTGCCATACAGATTCATGATGAATGCAGGCAGCTATAAAGACTCCTATAGATATGTCCCTGATAATGTTCATATTGATTACTGGTACCCCCAACCATCTGTGGTCAAGCAAGCTGATTTATTTATTCATCATGGAGGTAATAACTCAGTACATGAGGCGCTTTATTTTGGTGTGCCATCAATCGTCATGCCCTATTGCTGGGATGGTCATGATAATGCAACCCGCATGAAAGAAACAGGCGTCGGTGTTCATATGGACCGCTATGAATGGCGCGATGGAGAGATGATTGACACCATTGAAAAGTTAATAAGCAACAAATCGCTTCGAAAAAAATTAAAAAATATAAGCGTAACAATGCAAGCAGAGGACGGGTGCTCCAAAGCTGCAAAATCTATTTTATCTCTGGCAAATGTTGATACCAGCGACAAATAACCAAATTTGTCGTTTCTTGGAATAATTCATAAAGAGCGTTTCCTTGAACTACTGCTTCTAGAACTTAGCAATAATTTGCTGGGCTCTTTTTATTGCGTGGAAGCATGTGGGCGCGAAAGTAGCAGGGTTTATGATAAATTTTTGTGTTTACCAAAATTGGGCTTTGTAATTTCTTGTGTCTTTTACCATATACCATCAAGCTTATATAAAGCATGATCAGCTTATTAAAATTTGGAGAGAAATATGAAATTTGTTCGGTGGTTTTTAGGACGACTAATTCTTGCGTTAGACTTTCTTACCAGACCCAAACCCATCAACCGGGATCAGAAAGAGCAAGATGCCATCGATGCTTTAACGGCGAACATGTCTTTGTACCAATTTAATGCTTGCCCATTTTGTGTGAAAATCAGGCGGCAGTTCAGGAAAAACGCTCTAAATATTGAGTTGCGTGACGCCAAAAACAATATTGCGTTCAAAGAGGAACTGACACAGCAAGGTGGAAAACATAAAGTCCCCTGCCTGCGAATTGAAAATGGACCCAAACATGTAACATGGTTATACGATTCTAAGGAAATCAACTCCTTTTTGAAGGCTGAGTTCGAGCTGTCTTAAGCCTGGAGGATAGAACGATGTTGTTAGAAACATCGAAATTTATAATAGCAAGGGCTTGGCAACATATTTCTAAGCCCTTTTTTATTGGGTGGAAGCAATGTGGAAATAAGCGGGGGCGTATACGTGTGGTAGCGTGGGTTATAAGGGTTTGTAAATAAAGCTTGCTTGAGACTTCTTCGCAGGTGCAATATCGCAGTTGCGAAATCTTTTAAACTTTGGGGTTCTGGCTTTATGCTTTATCACGCCTACGAATTGACTCATGCGGCGCTTGCGCCTTTCAAGGCCATTTCCGAACTCGGCCAGCAGATCAATTCATCTCCTTTGAATCCATTTTCTTATACGCCTATGGGGCGTTCAGTTGCGGCAACGTGCGAAGTCATGAACCGGATGACTCGCCGCTATGGCAGGCCGCAATGGGAAATTGATTCGATTGATATTGATGGCATGGAAGTTCCGGTTTCTATTGATACCGTTTATTGCACGCGATTCTGTAACCTGCTTCATTTCAAACGTGACCTCACCAAGCTTAAAAAGAACAGAAAAGGCGAGCGCAAGCCTGACCCCAAGGTGCTGGTTGTTGCACCCCTTTCTGGCCATTTCGCGACTTTGTTGCGTGGCACCGTTCAGGCCCTTCTTCAAGATCACGAGGTTTACGTCACGGATTGGCGGGATGCACGTAACATTCCACTTTCCTTTGGCTCATTCGATATGGATGACCATATTGACCTGATGATAAATTTTATACGGTTCCTTGGACCGGATGCTTCGGTTATGGCAGTTTGCCAGCCAGTGGTTTCGGTTCTTGCTGCGGTCTCAATAATGGCTGCTGAAAATGATCCCATGCAGCCCCGCGCCATGATATTGATGGGTGGTCCTATCGACACTCGAATTAGCCCGACCAAGGTTAACGAGCACGCCGAAAGCAAGGATATGTCCTGGTTTGAAAACTCGGTTATTTCACATGTGCCATTCCCGTTGCCGGGTGTCATGCGCAAGGTCTATCCAGGTTTTGTACAATTGTCCGGCTTTATGGCCATGAATATAGACCGTCATGTGGATGCCCATGTAGACCTCTATAATCATCTGGTTGATGGCGATGGCGATTCAGCCGAACAGCACCGCACGTTCTATGATGAATATTTATCAGTCATGGATTTGCCAGCGGAATTCTTCCTTGAGACCATAGAAACGGTGTTCAAGGAACATACTCTTCCCCGTGGTGTTATGACCCACCGGGGAACGTTGGTCGACCCGAGCAAGATCAAAAAAACTGCGCTGATGACCGTCGAAGGTGGCAAGGACGATATCTGTGGTCTGGGCCAAACCAGTGCCGCCCTGGGTTTGTGTAAGAACTTACCTGCCAAGAAGAAACTGGACTATGTTCAGAAGGAAGTTGGGCATTACGGGGTCTTTAACGGCAGGCGCTGGCGCACCGAAATCAAACCCCGTATCACCGAGTTCATTCGCTCATCTTAACAATCAGTCGTAAATCACGACAGAGCGAATAGATTCGCCTGCGTGCATCAGATCAAACGCTGTGTTGATGTCTTCCAGTGGCATGGTGTGGGTGATCAAATCATCAATGTTGATCTTGCCGTCCATGTACCAATCAACGATCTTCGGCACATCCGTGCGGCCCTTGGCTCCACCAAAAGCCGATCCACGCCAAACCCGGCCCGTGACAAGCTGGAATGGTCGTGTGGTAATTTCTTGTCCGGCACCGGCAACACCGATGATAGTGCTTTCGCCCCAACCCTTGTGACAACATTCCAGCGCATCGCGCATAACGTTCACATTGCCAATACATTCGAATGAGTGATCAGCCCCGCCCTTGGTCAGATCAACCAGATAAGGAACCAGATCTCCTTCGACATCGCTTGGGTTGACGAAATGGGTCATGCCGAATTTTTCTGCCATGCCCTTGCGGTCATTATTCAAATCAACACCGACGATCATGTTGGCGCCAACCATGCGTGCGCCCTGAACAACGTTCAAGCCAATACCGCCCAAGCCAAAGACAATGACATTATCACCGGGTTGGACTTTAGCCGTGTTGATGACAGCGCCGATCCCGGTTGTCACACCGCAACCGATGTAGCAAATTTTATCGAAAGGGGCGTCTTCTCGAACCTTGGCAAGGGCAATTTCTGGAAGCACTGAGAAATTGGCAAAGGTGGAGCAGCCCATATAGTGGAAAATTTTCTCTCCATTAATGGAAAAACGGCTGGTGCCATCAGGCATCAGGCCCTGACCCTGGGTTACGCGAATCGCCTGACACAGGTTGGTTCTGCCGGATGTGCAATAATCACATTCCCTGCATTCTGGTGTGTAGAGCGGGATAACGTGATCACCGACTTTCAGGGATGTCACGCCGGGGCCAATTTCAACCACAACGCCTGCGCCTTCGTGGCCTAAAATTGCCGGGAAAATGCCTTCGGGATCATCCCCTGAACGGGTAAATTCATCCGTGTGGCAAATTCCTGTGGCTTTCATTTCTACCAGGACTTCACCTTCTTTTGGGCCATCCAGGGTTACTGTTTCGATGCTTAGTGGTTCTCCGGCCTTCCAGGCAACAGCGGCTTTGACGTCCATGGTGGTATCCTTATTCTTTTGGTGATCGGGTTTTGCTTGTTTTGAGAATAAAATTGAACACACTGTAGCTATATTATCAAGCTAATCGGGGAAGTTTATGAATACGCCAATTATTCCAAATACCGGGCCGTTAAAAGGGTTACGGGTTCTTGATCTGACACGCATTCTGGCGGGCCCGGTCTGTACGCAATTGTTTGGCGATCTGGGTGCAGATGTCATCAAGATCGAGCGCTCCGGTGCGGGGGATGATACCCGCAAGTGGGGACCGCCATATGTCCGGGATGAAAATGGCGAGAACACGGCTGAAAGTGCCTATTATCTGACAGTAAATAGGAACAAACGCTCGGTTGCTGTGGATGTTGCAAAACCCGAAGGGGCTGCGTTGGTGCGGGAATTGCTGAAGCACTGCGATGTGCTGGTGGAAAATTTTAAAGTAGGCGGTTTGGAAAAATACGGTTTGTCGTATGATGACTTGAAACAGGAATTCCCTGACTTGGTCTATTGTTCAATTACGGGCTTTGGACAAACCGGGCCTTACGCTGCTCAGGCTGGATATGATTATCTGGCCCAGGGTATGGGCGGGGTGATGTCAATTACGGGCGAGCCCGATGGACAACCCATGAAAGTCGGCGTTGCCATTGCCGACAT
>JABJOR010000069.1 GCA_018664265.1 Rhodospirillales bacterium | reverse complement strand
AGCACCGATATTGGTGTGGCCAACCTCTGAATTTCCCATCTGACCATCTGGCAGTCCCACATCCCCCTCGCTGGCGCGGAGTTGCGCGCGCGGTGACGTGGCAACAAGACGATCCCACACCGGGGTATCGGTTAGGCTAATGGCGTTGGTATCGCTTGGCGCACCATCACCCCAACCATCCAGGATGCAAAGAACGACAGGACGAGGTGTTTTAACGGCGGAATTTTCAGTCATACAGGCTTCTCAATTTTCAGCGATTCGTTGTTAGTATATAGCAAAATATATAGGAAACATCCCGTCATTTAGCGAGGGATACAGCGCAATAAAACCTTCACCTCATGCGATTTATTTACTGTATAGTTCCATTCACAACAAAAGGGATATTCCATGGATACCAAATCAGCTAAAAAACACGCCTTCCGGGTTAATGATGTGGAGCCATCCACCGGAACCGGATACCCGGTCCCGTTTGCATGGGTTGCAGATGGTCGCGTGAAACATTGCGTTGGCAACCACGCCGGACTGAACGCTTACGGCATCAACATCGTAACCTTGCAACCGGGCGCGGCATCCGCCCAACGCCACTGGCACGAACAGGAAGAGGAATTCACCTATATCCTCTCGGGCGAGTTACTTCTGATCACCGACGATGGCGAGGAAGTCGTCACAGAAGGCATGATGATGGGTTTCCCGGCAGGTTTTGAAAACGGCCACCATTTAGTAAACCGTTCAGACAGCAGCGCATCCTACATGGAAGTCGGCACCCGTTGTAAAGATGAAGTCTGTCACTATCCCGACATTGATATGCATCTTGTTTGCAAGGATGGCGTAGACACGTTCACCCATAAAGACGGCACACCGTATGATGAGTAAGATTACGCCTTAATCCCTGTGATAAGGATGCCCACTCAATATACACTGGGCACGGTAGACCTGTTCGGCGATCAGAGCGCGGACCAGCATGTGCGGCCATGTCATGCGGCCCAGTGATATGATCAGGTTTGCGCGTTTCTTTAGGGGCTCGTCAATACCATCGGCACCACCGATAATAAAGACGATATGGCGGAGGCCATTGTCTCGCCAACCTTCTATTTTCCCGGCAAGGCCTCGGCTGTCCAGTTCCTTACCACGTTCATCAAGTACGATCACGACGGCACCGTCAGGAATTTTGGCAAGCAGCAACGCGCCCTCTCGCTGTTTTAATTCAGACGAAGAGAGCTTGCGGTGTTCCATGACCTCGATGATTTCAAAGGGCCAGGTAATCCGCTTTGCATAAGTGTCAAAGAGAATTTTTTCGGGGCCAGCTTTTTGGCGGCCCACGGCGAGAACGGATATTTGCATCTGCCCTCAGACCAGTCTGATTAATGCGTTACAGATGCAACAGAATCATCATGGGGCGCAACATCCCAGATTTTTTCCAGATTGTAGAAGTCACGGACTTCGGGACGGAACAGATGAACAATGATATCGCCTGAGTCGATAAGAACCCAGTCGCACTGATCTGCGCCTTCAATGGCAATGCCAGAAAAGCCTGCAGTTTTCAGGGTTGTCTGAAGATGATCTGCCATCGCGCCAACCTGACGCTGTGATGAACCTGTGGCAATAACCATATAATCTCCGATACTGGTTTTGCCGTTGAGATCGATAACGATAACATCTTGTGCCTTGTCATCATCGAGCGAGGTTTGCACCAATTTCAATGCAGCCTTGACTGCCGGTGCCTGTTTCGTGGTCTTTATGGTCGTCTCCTTTCGGTGTGGACTCTAGCTAGTCCTGTGAGCGTATGCGTGTAGCCGATTCCGGGTGTGTTGGCGTATCCAGATAGACCCACGCCGGAGCGGTCATATCTATCAATTGTGTGCTTTGCGATAATTCCATACGACTATCAGCAAAACGCGTTGCTGCGACAGATGTTTCCACCTCTTCAGAATACGAGGGTCTGGAAAAAATCGCAATGGGCAGGGTGTTGAATATGGTCTCCCAGTCTTTCCACTGATCAATCTGGAGCATGTTGTCTGCCCCCATCAACCAGACGAACCCGATACTTGGAAACCGTCCAGTAAACTGTGTGAGGGTATCAACCGTGTAACTGGTTCCCAGCCTGTTTTCCACATCACTGACAATGATCTTCGGGTTGTGTTTAGCGATGTGTTCAGCGTCTGCCATACGTTGTTCAAACGGGGCCATATCGGTTTCTGATTTCAAGGGGTTTTGGGGAGAAATCAGCCACATTACGCGTTCCAGATCCAAATACTCTATGGCCTGTTCGCTGATATGCAAGTGTCCTTCGTGTGCCGGATTGAATGAGCCACCGAGTAAGCCAATTCGCTTGCCGGGCGGCGGAGGAATTATGGCCGACATTGACCATCTCCCCTGACCAGATATTTCATGCTGGTCAGTTGTTCCACGCCTACAGGGCCGCGTGCATGCAGCTTGCCCGTTGAAATTCCGATTTCGGCGCCCATGCCGAATTCGCCACCATCCGCATACTGGGTTGAAGCATTATGCATAACAATTGCCGAATCGACTTCGTTTAAAAATCGCGCAACATTGGCGGCATCTTCACTAATAATACAGTCCGTGTGATCTGATCCGTGTGTTGAAATGTGTTCAATAGCACCACTCACACCATCCACAACAGCAGCCGAAATAATCGTATCGAGATACTCGGTGCTCCAATCCTCATCGGTGGCTGGCTCACACCGACTGTCGGCGGCACACACGTCTTCATCCCCCCGAACACGACATCCGGCTTTGATCAGGTCATCCAGAATACCACCAAGCAGTGGCATGGCGGCCCGGTCAATCAACAAAGTTTCCGCCGATCCGCAAATTCCGGTACGACGCATCTTGGAATTGAACACAACGGCGCGTGCTTTAGCCTCGTCCGCTGCGGCGTCTACATAAACATGACAGATACCTTCAAGATGCTTGAACAAAGGAACCTTGCTCTCGGCTGTAACACGCTCAACCAGAGATTTACCGCCTCGAGGAACGATAACATCAATATAATCTGACAGACGCAGCATTTCACCAACCGCTGCACGGTCTGTGGTTGGAATACGCAAGATTGAATCTTCCGGTAATCCGGCAGCACGCAGACCTGCGGTCAGGCAATTCATAATTGCCGCGGCAGAATGAAAACTTTCAGAGCCACCGCGCAGGATAGAGGCATTGCCAGCCTTCAGGCACAAAGCCCCGGCGTCCGCTGTAACATTGGGTCGGGATTCATAAATTACACCGATTACGCCAAGCGGCACGCGTACGCGTTCAATTTCCAAACCATTCGGGCGATCCCATTGGGCCAGAACGCTGCCAACTGGATCAGACAAGTCTGCCACATCCTCAAGGCCTTTTGCCATGGCTTCAATACGGTCTTCATCCAACAGCAACCGGTCAAGCATGGCTCCGCTGATACCCTTTATTCCGGCAGCAGCCATATCACGGGCGTTGGCAACAATAATATCGGCAGCATAGTTGCGCAAAGCATGAGCAGCGGCGCGCAGAGCGTTGTTCTTGGCATCCGTTGAAGCATGAGCCAATACACGCCCGGCAACTTTCGCTCGCTCACCAATGCTGCGAACCAAAGATGGAATGTCCTGTTTTTCCATAATACTCATAACTTTTTGCTCATCACATGATCACCAAATCGTCACGGTGGATAATCTCGTCGCGCCCACGATAGCCCAAAAGGGCTTCAATTTCACTGGTTTTATGGCCTTTGATCATCGCCACATCTCCAGCAGAATACGCGGACAAGCCATGAGCAAGGACCTGATCGTCAACTGAGCAGACAACAACGGCGTCACCACGCTCGAAATTTCCCTTCACATCACTAACCCCGGCAGGCAACAAGCTCTTACCAGAGCTCAGGGCACTGACAGCCCCGGCATCGATGATAATCGTGCCATGAGTCTTGAGGCTTCCGGCAATCCACTCCTTGCGGGCAGATCGCGGCGTTGCCTCTGGCAGGAACCATGTGCAACGGGCACCATCTTCCAGCGCCTTCAAGGGACGCTCAACCTTACCCTTTGAAATAACCATAGAACACCCTGCACTCATGGCAATACGAGCCGCAGCCAGTTTTGTTGTCATACCGCCAGAGCCAGTATCTGAATTAGCACTGCCGCCCATGGCATCAATTTCAGGCGTGATCTTGCGCACTACAGGAACAAATTCAGCATGTTCTGATTTGCCCGGATCGGTCGTATAAAGACCATCTATATCAGATAATAAAACGAGCGCGTCGGCGGATATCATGGCTGCAACACGTGCTGCCAGTCGATCATTATCTCCAAACCGAATTTCATCGGTTGCCACCGTGTCGTTCTCATTGATCAGAGGAACAGCCCCGACCTTGAGCAAGGTATTGATTGTATTTCGAGCATTGAGATATCGCCTTCGATCTTCGCTGTCATCAAGGGTCAACAGAATCTGTGCAAGCGTAACATCATGATGGGCGAGCAATTCTTCATAAGCATGGGCCAAGCGAATCATGCCTGTTGCCGCCGCAGCTTGTGATTCTTCCAATTTCAATATGCCGGAGCCAAAATTCAGATGACGCCTGCCGATTGCGATGGCACCGGAAGATACGATTACAACTTCCTGACCTCGTTTCCGGCACCGGGCGATATCTTCTGCCAGTGCCTTTAGCCAACTTCGATGAACCGTTCCACGTGTCGCATCAACCAACAAGGCAGAGCCGATCTTGATCACAATCCGTTTGCAATCGGAAAGTAACTTTGAACTGCTTATCTCATCGGAGCCATTCTGTAGCTTATTTTTTGTCATGGGGAGAACTCAACTTTTTCAGCTGATTCCTCCTGATCGCGCGCACGCTCATCTTCAATAATTGAGAATATTCTGGCGGTCAGTTCTTTAACGCCCTGACGAGCGACCGCAGAAATCGTGAAAATTTCACCTGCATCAACACCAGCGGCTTGTGCCAACTCAGCTTTCTTTTCCTCAACCTCTTCATCCAGCAGTGCATCACACTTATTCAAGACAAGCAGCATGGTTTTGTCTTCCAAATCCGCGCCATAGGCGTGCAGCTCTTCTATAATAGTGTGATACGAGGTCGTGATGTCTTCCTCGGTTACGTCGATCATATGCAACAACAGACCACAGCGCTCGATATGTCCTAAAAACCGGGTGCCAAGGCCAACGCCTTCGGAGGCACCCTCGATCAGACCAGGAATATCGGCCAGCACAAGCGTGTCATGGCCAAGCGACATAACACCCAGATTGGGGTGAATGGTTGTGAAAGGATAATCGGCAATCTTTGGATTGGCGCGAGAAACCACAGACAACAGCGTGGACTTGCCAGCATTGGGCAATCCAACCAGCCCTGCATCGGCGATCAGTTTAAGACGCAACCAGACCCAGCGTTCTTCGCCCGGCCAGCCTGGCTCATGCTTACGTGGTGCCTGATTGGTGGAGGTTTTAAATCGGGCATTCCCCCGTCCGCCATCGCCGCCTTGTGCCAGAACAAGTTTCTGTCCGACCTCGGTCATGTCCGCAATCAGGACTTCTTTGTCTTCACCCAGGATTTGTGTGCCCAAAGGAACGCGCAGAGTGGCTGGTTTACCACGGGCTCCGGTGCGATTCTCGCCCATGCCGTGATTTCCGGTCTTGGCCTTGAAATGCTGTTGATAACGAAAATCGATCAGGGTGTTCAGGCCATCGACACATTCAATAATGACATCACCGCCGCGCCCGCCGTCACCACCATCGGGACCACCGAATTCAATATACTTCTCACGGCGCATGGATACAGCGCCGGCACCGCCGTCGCCACTGCGCACATAAACCTTGGCTTGATCGAGGAATTTCATGAGATTACTACTAAAATGCAGGCATTAAAAAAGGGGAATGGTTAGCCATTCCCCTTCACGCATCAGGCAAATGACCGTTGCGTATTAGCTTGCCGGAAGAACGGATACGTAAGTACGTCCGCCAACTTTCTTGTCAAACTTCACATTACCGTCAACTTTGGCAAAAAGGGTGTGATCTTTACCCATGCCAACGTTTTCGCCCGGATGCACTTTGGTGCCGCGCTGACGAACGAGAATGTTACCGGGGATGACATTTTCACCACCGTATTTTTTTACACCGAGGCGGCGACCTGCTGAGTCACGACCGTTACGGGAACTACCACCAGCTTTTTTATGTGCCATTAGGTGTTACTCCTCAGTTTTCTTAGCTGCCGTTTTCTTAGCGGCTGGTTTCTTAGGGGCTGCTTTCTTTGCAGCAGGTTTAGCGTCGGCCTTCTTGGCTGCTGGCTTCTTAGCAGCGGGCTTCGCATCAGCTTTCTTGGCTGCAGGCTTTTCGGTTGCCTTTTTAGGGGCTGCTTTCTTGGCTGCTGGCTTCTCGTCTGTTTTTTTAGCAGCAGGAGCAGCTTTTACGCCTTTTGGCTTGGTGCCAGTAGGGCTGACTTCAAGAACACGCAGGACTGTCTGTTCCTGACGATGACCGTTCTTACGACGATAGTTCTGACGACGCTTTTTCTTGAAAACGATAATCTTGTCAGCACGGCTCTGCTCAATGATTTCAGCAAAAACAGCTGCTTTATCAACGCGTGGTGCGCCAACAGTAGGCTCTTTGCCTTCTTCACCGATCATCAGGACTTCGTCCAGCGAAATAACATCGCCAGCTTCACCCTTAAGTGTTTCAACGATTACATAATCGTCTTTTGCAACTCGGTACTGTTTACCACCGGTCTTTACTACTGCGAACATTTTCGCCCCAACAAACCTAAAAAATCTAATATAAATAAGCAGCTGCGCCCATCTGGGCAGCACCCGCTGAGTGAGGCGGCACTATACTCACTGGTATTTGCTTGTCAACGCAATAAAAGCACCAATTTCAGGATATTTCAACAGGCCGGAACCAGCCTGCACCAGAAACCCGAAAAACCACCGAAACCAGCGCAATTCAGCCAAATGACTGGACAGGACCATCTGCACCGCGCTAAACAATCCCCAACGCGGAGAGATGCCAGAGTGGTCGAATGGGGCGGTCTCGAAAACCGTTGTGCCTT
>JABJOR010000007.1 GCA_018664265.1 Rhodospirillales bacterium | reverse complement strand
TTTCACGGAGGGTCTGCCAATAACATTATCCCTGTCACAGCTTCTCTCGATATGTCCATTCGGGCATTTGAGAGAAGCTGTGTCAGGGATAATGTTATTGGCAGACCCTCCGTGAAATTGGGTGATACTGAGAACAGCCTGTTTTACGGGGCTGGTGTTTCTGCTTATGACGGTTTGCAGAGCAGTATGGAGCTGTACGCCAATGGCTATCGGGTCAATGCATTGGTCTGGCCATGCAGCATGACCGCCTCGCCCCTGAATAGTAATGACGGCTGAATCTGCAGAAGCAAAAAAAGCATTTGGCTTAATCATAAAAGTTCCAATGGGTGTGTTGGAATTATTGTGCATGCCGTAGACGCTGTCACAGGGAAATTTATCGAATAAACCTTCATCCATCATGACTTTGGCACCACCTCCGCCTTCTTCGGCAGGTTGGAAGATAAAGTAGATGGTTCCATCAAAGTTTCTGGTTTCAGCCAGATAACGTGCAGCCCCCAGTAACATAGCGGTATGCCCGTCATGCCCACAGGCATGCATTTTGCCTTCGCAGGTAGATGCATGGGGTGTGTCAGCTATTTCTTGCAAGGGCAGGGCGTCCATGTCAGCCCTCAGACCTATGGTTTTGTTGCTGCTGCCTTGTCCCTTAAGAACACCGACGACACCGGTTTTTGCTATTCCGGTATGAACTTTAATACCCCATTCTTGAAGTTTTTCAGCCACAAGCGCGCTGGTGCGAACTTCTTCAAAGCAGAGCTCAGGGTGGGCGTGAATTTCACGGCGCCACGCGGTCATGTCATCATGGAATTCTGCGATTCGGTTATATACAGGCATTGGTGGTCCTTTAGATTTATCTTATATCAGGAATTTCTTGGCAGAGTTTTTTCAACCAGTGCAGCCCAATAGCTGGCTCCGGTTGCTAAAACTTTATCATTAAAGTTGAAATCCTGGTTGTGCTCATAGGCCATGTGGCCATCGTCTTGTTGTCCGATCACGATATAGGCCCCCGGCTTTTCTTCCAGCATATAAGCAAAATCTTCGCTGCCCATGGATTGTGGAAAGTCGCCGTCAACATTTTGTTTGCCGACTATGTGTGCAGCTGTCGCGACGGCGATTTCCGTGTGGTCAGGATCGTTCACCATGACAGGGTATCCATCATTATATTCAACGGTGATGTCCACACCATGTGTTTTGGCGAGGCCTTCGCTGATTTCATGAACGCGGTTTCTGATCATTGCGCGGGTTTCACGGCTTAATGCTCGTATGGACATAACCAGTTCAGCAAAATTCGGAATGACATTATCAGCCGTGCCAGCATTAAACTTGGTAATGCTTAAAACAGCAGGTGATAATGGGTTGGCATTCCGGCTGACAATAGTTTGCAAGGCTGTGTGAAGTTGTACACCTATGGCAATGGGGTCAACGCATTGGTGCGGCATAGCCGCGTGCCCGCCAGTTCCCTTAATGGTAATTGTCGCCGTATCACAGGAAGCATAGAAAGCATTAGACTTGATGCCGAATTTACCTGCAGGAAGGGTCGATTCTGTATGCATGCCATAGACGCTGTCGCAGGGGAATTTATCAAACAGGCCTTCATCCATCATGACTTTAGCGCCACCACCGCCTTCTTCTGCGGGCTGGAAGATAAAGTGAATGGTGCCGTCAAAGTTTCTGGTTTCTGCCAAATAACGCGCAGCGCCCAGCAACATGGCAACATGCCCATCGTGTCCACAGGCATGCATCTTGCCGTCAATTACCGATTGATAGGGAAGGTTGGTATGTTCCTGCATGGGCAGTGCGTCCATATCTGCGCGCAGAGCAATGACCTTTTTGCTGCTTCCCTGACCCTTTAAGACTCCGACAACACCCGTCTTTGCAAGACCCGCATAGGTCTCAATGCCCCATTCTTGCAGTTTTTCAACAACTATAGCGCTGGTGCGGACTTCTTCGAAGCACAGTTCCGGGTGGGCGTGGATGTCATGACGCCAGTCTGTCATGTCATTGTGGAATTCAGCAATTCGGTTATATACGGCCATGTGTGCCTCTTGTCTTTAATGGGAAATAAGGGACCAGGTTATGGGCTGGGTTGCTGCTTTCAGCCATGTTGATGTTTCTTCATCAAGCTCTGTATGTAAATCAGAAAATACGGATGCATGATATTTGTTCAGCCAGTCCATTTCAAATTCTTTCAACATTGCTGCGTTGATCAATCGTAAATCGATGGGGGCTTTTGTCAGTGTTTCAAATTCAAGAGAAACCAAATCCTCATCGTTTTCAAAGCTGTGTTCGCGAACAGCGACGAGGTTTTCTATTCGAATACCGTAGGCATCCGTCTTGTAGTAGCCGGGTTCATTGGAAATGATCATGCCGGGTTCCAGAGCGACCGTGCTGGCAGCTTTGGAGATACGTTGAGGGCCTTCATGGACGTTCAGGTAACTACCGACGCCATGGCCTGTGCCGTGATCGTAGTCGAGACCTGCTTGCCACAGGGCTTGGCGCGCAAAAGGATCAAGTTGCGAGCCTGTTGTTCCTTTTGGAAACCGTGCCATTGCCAGTGCAATGTGGCCTTGTAAAACGCGTGTAAAATTGTCGCGCATTTCATCGCTTGGTTTGCCAATGGCAATGGTGCGCGTGATGTCAGTTGTTCCGTCCAGGTATTGTCCCCCTGAATCCACCAAGAGTAACGAGTTTTGATCCAGCTTCCTGTTTGTGTCTTCTGTAACCCTGTAATGAACAATTGCTCCATTGGGGCCGGAGCCAGAAATGGTATCAAAGCTCAGGCCTTTGAAGTTTTCGCCTTCACTGCGCAGGGCTTCAAGGTGATTAACGATATCAAGCTCGGATAATTTTTGTTTTGGTACTTCTTTATCAAGCCAGCACAAAAATCGAGCCATCGCAACGCCGTCTCTGTGGTGGGCGGTGCGCATGCCATTCAATTCTTGTTCAT
Organism: Rhodospirillales bacterium; assembly: GCA_018664265.1. Taxonomy (GTDB): domain Bacteria; phylum Pseudomonadota; class Alphaproteobacteria; order Rhodospirillales; family Casp-alpha2; genus JABJOR01. Next base: position 3,090 of record JABJOR010000007.1, on the reverse strand, counting down.
TTTTTTTGGCTTTTGGAAGCTCGCAAGGATCATTGCTATAAACTACTTGTGCGCCTGATTTTTTAAGCTTGTTTACGATCCAGTACGGCGTGCTGTCAGCGTTAAGGCAGACTTTCTGACTGTTTTGCCCAAGGGCTTCCAGAGAGTTCTCCAGAGATTCTTGTGCAGATACTGATACAGTATTGCTCAAATGTTTCATCAAATCCGGGGATATTTTAGATGGATTCACAAACCATTCAATCGATGGGTTGCTGTGGGCTATGGCGAAAGAAAGGGGCAGTGGCGTATGATCAAGATCACTCCCGCGAATATTTAAAAGCCATGCAACGGATTCCGGCTTGGAAATAATTGCACAGTTTAAGCCGTTTTCTTCAAGCTGGGAGGCGATTTCTTTGCACTTGTCAGTGCTTTCACGTCCACTGAATTGCAATTCATGAGGAACGATAACGCCTGTCGGCGGATCAGGTTGATCTGACCAAATGGCATCAATAGGATTGCTTTCGACACTAACAAGCGCGCAACCAGTTTCCCCCAGCGCCTTGGTGAATCGCTCAACTTGTCTTGGCGTCATTAACCATGGGTCATACCCAAGTTTCTTGTTTGAGCCAATTTCGCTCGTAACCCAGTCTGTTGTCGGGTTGCTGATCAGGTGGAGATAGTCATAAAGGCCGTCCGGGACTTCCGTGCGAACCTGCAAAGTGTAGCGCCCATCAACAAAAACTGCTGCTTTATCAGAAAGGATAACGGCCATTCCGGCTGATCCGGTGAACCCGGTCAGCCATGCCAGACGTTCTGCAGAAGGCGGGATGTACTCTCCCTGATATTCATCCGTTCTGGGAACGATAAAGCCGTCCAAGCCTCTGGCTTTTAGCTCAATTCGCAAAGCATCCAGGCGTTCGGCCTGAGGAGAGTTGCGTGTCATGACGTGTCGTTCCTTTCTGGTTGAAAGTGGCTGTGAGCTTGATATTCGAGGTATGCTTTTTTTGCAATGCTGATGTGTGAAAGTGTCTATACTTTCAGAAGTTTATCAAGCGTATAATATTAGTAGTAAGTAATTGATATAACCTGTTGATCCTCAAGCGCGACATCCTGGGTAAACCGAATGACAGAGCTGGATTAGACACTATTAAGGAGTTCTGAAAAATGATGGCCCCATATGCAGATAAACACATTCTGGAAATTTTCACAGCAGATATGGACTCACGCGCTATGACCGTGCGCGAACCAATCTCTTCTCGCAAGGGCATCTTCAGAAGGCTCGTCAATGCAGTCGCAGTCTGGTGGAGTGCTCGCAAGATCGAAGCCGAGTTGGATATGTTAAGCGATCATATGCTTGAAGATATTGGCGTAAATCGCGGTGACATCCACACTGTTGCACAAGACTGGGCAGTTCGTGAAGCTCATCCTGCGAATGATGATCATGTTTCCAAGGCAGCCTAAATCTAGGTGATCGAATACAGGCCGGGTCACTCCCCCCCCGATCCGGTTTGCAAGCGGCGGTCCTTTAGGATCGCCGTTTGGCGTGAGGGCATGCATTACTGTACCTCTACATAACCCTGCATTTCCATACACCTGTTAAACAGGGTGTTGGTTCGTTTGCCTATGTCTGCACTGGCAAACATGCTGTCGACGTTTTGGTTGTCTTCATAGCTGTCTTGCTGGTTTTGTGTTGCGGTTTTCTGATATTCTTTTTCAGCCTTTTGCCGCGCTTTCCATTTACATTGTGCTGCATCCACGCCCCATTCTTCCTGGGCCAGGGTTTCATGTTGCCATCTCGTTTCAGTTGATACGCATCCTGAAAGAGTTGTCAGAAACAATCCTGTTGCGAGGATGATCATTACATTGGGTAAAGAGCGGATCTGTGCAAAGAATGACATTATATTTCCCTAAATAATTCCCAAGTTATATAAAACCAATTAAATCAGGTGTTATCTAGGCTTGCAACTGATGTCTTTTTAGCGACAATCCGTGCTGTACTAAATTTAACACGATTACGATCAGGATATTGAGATGACGAGCGATAATTCAACGCCTAAAACATCGACGAGCACCATGTGGGGCGGGCGGTTTGCTGCGGGGCCTGATGCTTTGATGGAAGCAATCAACGCCTCTATCAGCTACGACAAGCGTTTGTATGCACAGGATATTGCAGGGTCAAAAGCCCATGCAGCTATGCTGGCTGCTTGCGGAATTATCTCAAACGAAGATGAGGCAGAGATTCAGAAAGGCCTTGATAGCGTTTTATCCGAGATCGAAGACGGCAAGTTTGAATTCAAGGCGTCATTGGAAGATATCCACATGAATGTGGAAGCCCGTTTGACAGAATTGATTGGTGATGCCGCGGGGCGTTTGCATACGGCGCGCTCACGCAACGATCAGGTCGCAACGGATTTAAAGCTTTGGGTCCGAGATACAATTGATGGCATTGATGGTGCTTTACAGAACTTTCAAAGCGTTATGATTGATATGGTCGAGCACCACGCATCAACAGTAATGCCTGGCTTTACTCATTTGCAAACTGCACAGCCGGTGACGTTCGGGCACCATATACTGGCCTATGTGGAAATGGCTGGCCGTGATCGTGGACGGTTTGCTGATTGTCGCAAGCGTCTCAATGAGTGCCCTCTTGGGTCTGCGGCTCTGGCAGGAACGTCCTTTCCGATCGATAGGGATATGACGAGTGCTGCACTTGGATTTGATCGACCAACGGCGAATTCATTGGACGCCGTATCGGATCGTGATTTTGCACTTGAGTTTCTTTCTGCGGCTTCAATTGCTGCTATGCATCTATCGCGGCTGGCGGAAGAAATTGTTATTTGGAGTTCTCAACCATTCAGCTTTATTCGTATGTCAGATGGATTTTCTACGGGCAGCTCAATTATGCCGCAAAAACGTAACCCGGACGCGGCGGAACTTGTACGGGCCAAGGTTGGACGAATTGCAGGCTCCCTGAATACTTTGTTGATGGTCATGAAAGGCCTGCCGCTGGCTTACGGTAAGGATATGCAAGAAGATAAAGAGCCCGTGTTTGATGCTGCAGAATCCCTGAATTTGTGCATTGCTGCCATGACGGGCATGTTGGAAGGCGCT
>JABJOR010000068.1 GCA_018664265.1 Rhodospirillales bacterium | reverse complement strand
CGATTGCCAACTTCCGTAACGACAATGGCCCAGCGATCCGTAAAGTTTGCTCTCAGTTCGTCGGGCTATGCCGCCAGCTTAATCTTTTTGCCGATGCCAGCGTAGCGATTGACGGAAGCAAGTTTAAGGCCGTCAACACCCGCGACAAGAACTTCACGCGAGGCAAGGTGAAACGTCGCATGGATCAGATTGAGGAAAGTGTTGGTCGCTAAATATTTGGATAATTGGATTTAATAAATCAAACTTTTAGCACTAAATTTCAGCTACTTAGAAAACAACGACCCTATTGATTTATAAAGAGTCGAATCCTTCACGTTTTTTATCCTATCCGCTTCTTCTGGATTCGATTCGATAGCCCTTTGTATGACAGGGGCAAACATAGCTGATTTCGGAGCTGATAAATCAATACACCCTTCAGCTTCTAATTCCTTAAATGCTCTAACAAACTTCTCCCCCAGATTAGGTCGACCAACCTTATTTGGGGTTTCCCTTATTGGCTCTTCGTGCTCAATAATTATTTCAGAGTTCATTTCTTGCCCAAGTTCATGAGATTTTACGGCATAGACTTTCGTGAAATGTAGATCACTGCCTTTAACAGTATTATTACCCCAATCGATATTATGCCAATCTGTAAAAACATCATCAGGGATTCTTACTGGCTCTGATTTTGCCCTACGTGGCATTTCATATCCAAAAGCGACCATCTTTCCAGATACTATAAAATTGAGAGCACGTTTTTCAAATGTTTCACGTAAATTTGTACCTATTTCCATTCGTTTATAAAAACCATCAGGAACTTTAAAGTCTGATTTGATTAATTCCCCAAATGATTCGACAAATTCTGGAATACCAAACTTATGCTTTTCATATTCAGCATATTCTTCCTTAGAAGCACAGCGCCTATAAAGCTGGTAGAGAGTCAATCGGGTAGAACTCATTACCATATCCTTCTACTACTATTTGGCTGTAATACTTTATAAATGTGATGGCATAGTTGCCATATTAATGCATGAATCTATACTACCAAGGCCAAAACATATCAAACTATCAATCATGAGTTTTTAATGAATAACGAACCAGTTGCCACCTTACCAAAGCTAGCCATATGGAAAATCGTCGGTGAATCATATTCATTCGTATGGCGCAATAAAAACCAACTGATAATGCTGGGTTTGATCCCATCTCTTCTAATATTGCTAATCTCAATTTACGTTGACCCGTCAACGTTGCTGCAACATATCTCTAGAATTTTTAATATAAAGTTCATTGAAGCTGCTAAATATGCGGCTTTTCCAATAGATGCATTGGAGGGAGGGCTTTTCGCCCTTGTTGTCACTGCATTTTCGGTAATCTGGCATCGTCAATTCTTAGTAAATTCAGAAACTCAAACCATAAAAAACCTTTTTATGTGGCACTCACGCCAATTCAAGTTTTTGTACGTTGTGATTGTTTTTGGAATTGTAGGTTCTTTAGTCTTCAATTCTGTATTTATTACAGGTTTTATGTTGATATCTGAATCACCATCATTACAGTCTTCTTTACTTCAATCGGTTGGAAAGTATCAATTGTTAAAAATATTTGCCTCACTCGTAGTAAGTATCATTGTTGTACGCTGGTCGATTATGTTTCCGTCAATTGCAGTGGATAAACCATTTTCTTTCAATCAAGGATGGCGAATAACTAAGGGCAATGGATTTCGTCTGTTTATCATAAGCATACTCGTCATTTTGCCATTCTACTTTCTGGTAATCCCTATTCGTTTTATAATTCTGCTTGGTGAATTTCCCGGCCTAGAATTGATTAATTCTCTATTCTTCATGGTCACAACAGCTGTGGGCGTTTCAGCTTTATCTGCTTCTTACCGAGATTTATGTGGAGAAGCATAGAAATGGGCAAAAGTGATCTCCTGTTCCATCTTTGCAAAGTAACATAATGATAAAATGACTTATACCTATCAAAACCTTTCAAAAGTGCTTGCTGGATTTGCACTCATTTCATTTGCCGCACATGCAAGTTCAGCTCTTGTTATTTTTCAGGGAAGTTGGGACGACCAAGTAGCTATTTTATTTCGTATAGCGGGCGTGCTGTACTATATTTTTGCTTGTTTTGCCATCGTGGGTATGTGGTTTCTACGGTTGTGGGGTTACATCTCATTTTATCTGTACGTTATTCTGGGTACGTATTTAATGGGCTTTTCAATATTACCTTTCATACCAACTGTTTTCCCTCTCGAAGCAAAATTTTGGCCCGTTATGATCATTAATTTACTATCGGTAATTTTAGTTGGATGGATTAACTGGAACATAGTGAAAGAAAACCGAATATATCGAGATGGCCAAATGCTTCCCAAATAAGGAAACGTCTACTAAAACGATTACAGCTATGTCGAAAAGTAATCGTATACCGGATATGTTATCGTAACCCCCTCTACTTTACGCTCCCGCTCGCTTCCACGAAGATATTTTATTGATGAAATGCAGACACGAAAAAACCGCTAACCCATTGGGATAGCGGTTAAAAAGTTGGTTGCGGGGGCTCGCAACAACCGAAGTCGAAGAAAGCCTGACTTACTCACGAATATTAATTTGCCCCCTATTCAGGTCCCAATTTACAGCTGACCTAAGCTGTCTGTCATAGCACACAAATCCTTGTCGGATAGCTTCATTTCCGGTTATATCGGTTACTGTAGAGACTAAAATAGGTAGGATTTGACTGCAAATTATGTCGAGTGGCGCGGAGGGATCTCACCTCCGCGCTCTCCCAGAACCGCACGTGAACCTCTCGGCTCATACGGCTCATGATGCCCAACCATTGGAACATACGCCAATGGCCTTTCCTTACCCCATAGCTCCTCCCGTCGCCGGTTGACCATGAGTTTCGGCTGGACAATGCAACCCCTTTGGTCCAGTTCCATTACAGAACCTTCATCCCTACTACGGGTTGCTCCGCCCCTGTGCTCCGCATCGGTACTCTGGCCCTCGCGGTTATAGCCGCTTGTGGCGTCTCCCTTTGCATCGGAACGACAGGTTCTCACGTTCCGTACTAAAGCCTGGTTAAGCTTCGCGCCACCTACATGCCGGATGCCGTTTGAGCCGTCTTCAGGACAGCCCTCAAACTAATCCCGAAAGAAGGGTCACCCCTCGGTTTTGACATCATCTAATCCGCTTTCGACACTTCAGAAGTGGTTCGCTTGCGCTCGCCTCTCTTAACCTTGCCTGACGGGGTCATTGCCCCGACGTTTCTACAACGCTCACCACCATCGCTCTTTACGACCGCAGCTTGCAGTGGCTTGGGATCAATCCCTGACGACCGAACCCGAAGGGCCCTCCTTCATCTTTAGTACAGTTACGTAACGCCGTTTGGACCGACGTTACTCGTGACACACGACCCGATACAGACATTTAACTAAGTGTGTATTTTTGAGATATAAAATTGGGCTTTACTTTCTTACTCTCTCATCAAATTCACAAATGCTAGGGCAATGTTTGGATCAAACTGCGTGTTTGAGTTCTTTTCAATTTCCTTTAACGCCACTCCTTTACTCATTTCTTTTCTATAGGGGCGGGTTGATGTCATTGCATCATAAGTATCCACAACGGCAATGATACGTGAGAGCAAGGGAATATCCTCAGCCCTAAGACCATCAGGGTACCCCGCACCATCATATCGTTCATGATGGTGTAAAATTGCCCTTATAATTGGCTTCATACGCGGATCATGGAGGTTTTTTAGTATACGTTTTCCTTGAACGGGATGTTGCTTGATAACGGCGTATTCCTCCTCGTTCAGCTTTCCTTCTTTGAGCAGCACAGAATCTGTAACACCAATTTTACCAATATCATGTAATATGCCAGCTAGCTGAAGTGTTTTAAGATCATCATTATTAAGCCCAACCTTACGTCCAAGGGCTGATGCCAATTGAGTCACCCGGCGTGAGTGGCCGTTTGTATAGGTGTCCCGCTCATCAAGGGCGGCGGCGAGAGTTTCAATAAGATTTATAAAAAAGGCCTGTGATTTTTCGTTGTTGCGAAGAATCATATTTAAATATGAAGCTATAAGTCCGCCCAAAATGATCCCAACCCCAATTGGTATATAGAATTTCTCCAGTTGTGGCGGGAAGGGAAAGCCTTGATTTACATAGGAAAGTCCAGAGATTAGCAGCCCTCCGAGTGGGCACAATATTGCGTAATGAGTTAATCTATACATAATGCTCGGCTCTTCGATCCACAAAATAATGTTTGTACGTCGTCATATAAATTGGAACACTTAGCAGCCTGACCTAAGAGAGAATCTGGCTCATCTGGTTGATCATATTACGCGGCGTGTTTGCGGTATTGCAAGCGCCGGGTATCTATTGTTCCGTTTGATCATTTCTCGTTGTCTAAAATTGATTGCCCACGCCCAAAGTAAACGTTAGACAATGGCGACACGATTTATGGCAGCAAAGGGAATGACATCCGCAACGGTGAGGCGGGTAATGACACATTCACCGGAGGTTCTGGTTTTGATACTATGTCCGGCTGCACGGGGTAGCATCAGATTTTCCGTGTAAGCGACCGATTCATGTATTTTCCATCTTCAATATATTGAAGATGGAAGGCGGTCTTGGAACAGGGTTGCGAACTGGTTTCCATCTCACCGTCTTCGCTGGTCAAACGCTTGGAGCCGTGCCCATTGGGGGAATTGCCGGTCTTCTGACCCTTCGGATTTCCCTTTTCATAGCCAAGGTGATCGCTCAGCTCGGCGTTCAATGCCGTTCTAAAAGGGCCTTCTTCAATTCCTTGAAAACCCCCTCTTCACCCAGAAGGTCTTCAGGATTTTTGTAGTCAGATAAAAGCTCGTCGATAATTTCTTTCTTGATAGCCATGTTTTGGTTCTCCCTTTATGGAGGTTAACATGGCCGCTTACAACAGTTAACCTGACACCCTCTAGCACGGGAGCAGATACATTTCGCTATACGGCAGTATCAGATTCAACAGCAGCCACTAAAGATACCATTGTCGACTTTGAAGCCCTTGGCTCTGACATCATTAACCTGTTAGGGCTTCAGACCGGGACATGGAATGGCACCATCCTCGACTCTGCCAACATCCCGTTCACAAATACGGGCATAACTCAAATAGCCTTTAACGATACAACCAAGTCGTTGCAGCTTGATACCGATGGCAATAGTGTCACCGATATGGAGATCATCCTAACGGACGTTGTCGCGGCAAATCTGGATAGCACCGATTTCACATTTACTTAAATGCATACTTTCAAAACACATACTTAATGGATGATGGGTCATAACTCAGAGTGCAAAGCTACATTTGATGATATCAATCGCATGACAATACGACATTGCCGGAGGCTTTATTTAAGTCAATTTGATTGTACTCTAATGCATATTGTAGTCGCATAAGCCCACTCGCTACAGCGCCCTATGAAAGCGCGCTCGCGGCCCTACGCTCATGTCTGCATAAAAGATCAAATCAATTGCTGATGAAGTTCCAAATAATTGTTTGCTTATACCAACAATGGGGATACTGGCTTTAATACATGCAATATGTGATCAATTGTTCTTAATGGGCGATTACATAATTTGTATGTGCAGCTTTCAATTTTAGGGAAAAATAGTGCAATCATGTTTTTGATGAATGATGTCTCCCCACGTTACTTCGGTTTTCGTAAAACCGAAGTAACGTGTAATATCTGCTTGCAACATCTTAATTGATTGCTTTATTTTTTTCGTATTGAAAGCTGATTTTCTGTGTTGGTGTAATCTTGATTATTTACCTGAAACTGGATCACTAGATTTATCCTGGT
>JABJOR010000067.1 GCA_018664265.1 Rhodospirillales bacterium | reverse complement strand
CAGAGTTTGTGCTATCATCAGTGCCCCCAACATCGACGGCAGTGGTTGAATTCGTAAACGCCACACCTTTTGTATTTGCTGTTAAGATAATTTCACCAGCACCACCATCGGTGGCTGTTACAATTGCACTTAACGTAGGGTCGGCATTGATTGCTGCGCGCATGGACGTGCCAACACCCGTCATATCGGTATCGCCAGGTAGAACGGTATAGGTGAGGGTGTTTCCATCTATGGTCACGGAGTACTGATCTGTAGCTTCAAATGTGCCGGCGAGAGTTATTGTGTCGACTTGAGCTGTATCAACCATTTCTTGCGCACTGGCTGTTACGGTAAAGGATCCATTGCTTTCGCCGGAGCCACCAATTTTGATAACATCACCCACATTAATATTTTCAAATGAATCGATTGTTAAGGCAGCTATCGTTCCAGCGTTACGATCATAATCAATGTTGCCTGTATCTGTGTTTGTTAATTGTGTGGAATCCGGAAGAGTAAAAGTAGCTGTTGTAACATCAGTTTGTGTATTCAGGCCGAAAGGAAGTTCTTCATCGGTAAACATTTCTGTTTCGACATAAATCTTTGTTCCATCATCTGAGACACTTTGGATCGTATATTCACCATTGTTATTTGTTGTGTCGCTAATGGTTATCCTGCTTCCAGCCTCATAGCCCGAAAAAAGGTCGCCTTGTGCTTCAATGGAGCTTGTTCCGCTGGTGGTCGCGTCTGTATCATCATCTTCTCTGAAGACTAACCAGTTTGTTGAAGTGATGTTTGGAGAATCATCATTTGCAGCATCTTTTGAGAGCGATATCGTTGCTAAATGGGCATCGCGTGTCTCAGGATATTCATTAATTGCCCCATCATATTTCTGGCGGAAGTCTTCCAAGGTGGTAATGCCCAGATTAACAGGCTCCGTATCGGTAACGGATCCTGAAAACAGGAATTTACCGTTCACTTCAGTGTTCAAATAAGCCTCAATACTCTTGAGATTATTAAAGGCAGTTTGTTGTAGTTCTTCAATGGAAATTTGGTCAAATTGGCCTCGCCCATTGAAGTTTGTTATGCTTAAACGAACGTCACGCATGGCTTCTTCAATTCCCTGAATTGATGAGTCCATAATAGTTAGGCGTAAATCAGCAAGATTATTATTGTCAATATAACGTTGATTAACATCTTGGGTTGTTTCCAGATTAATGAGACGTTGAGTCTCACGGGAAATCCCCATGTAGTTATCTGAAACTTTACCTGAAGCAACCTGAGCATTTGCATCATAAAGTCGATTTTGCGCACGCATCATAATGTTAATTAAACTGCTTGAGGAAGCGGCGTCATAAATACGGGATGTCATGACTTATATCCTTCTAAACTGCGTCTTCAAGTGCTTGAAACATTTGCTGGATAACAGCAATAATTCGAGCAGAGGCTGAAAAAGCCTGTTGATATAAAATGAGATTAGACATTTCTTCATCAAGGCTTACACCACTGATATTCCTGTTTTCTAACTCAAGGGTTTCAGATAAATTTTGCTGTGTCAGAAGCTGAGACTCATTCACAGAAGCTTGGTTCGAATTGTGTGATAAAATGCTCGTTGCATATTCTTTGAATGTTTTGGAACTAACCGTTAAACCGCCGGACATGTCGAACGAATTTTTGGTGGTTAAGGTTTCAGCAAGAGCTTGAGCGATGGTGTTGTCACCCGGTGTTAAGCGATATTCATTTCTGCTTTCGTCGTATTGAACGAGGGCAGTCGCTACCAAAGAAGGTGAGCTTATAATATCGTCGCGAACTTCAATCGTTGCGGCTGTGCCAGTCTTTGACGGAGCCATGGCCATATTATCAAGCAAGGTATCTGAAGACCCTTGTGTAATAACTATTTCTTTTCCAGTATCATGGAGAATACGTAGTTTCGACCCAGAGCCATCAGGAATAATAGACGCTGTAATTCCTAATGAAGCGTTGTTTATATCTGTAACCAAATCCTCAAGTGTTGTGGAATCTGCAACAGTGAGTGTTCCCAATTCATTGCCTGTTCCGACACCATTCGTCTCATCATAAAAAGTCAGGGTTGCTGCAGATGTCTTAAAGGAATTTGAAAGCTGTGCACTTTCATACAGGTTTCCATTGCGGCCATCGTTATAAAGATTGTTAAGCCCAAAGAAATTCGAAAAACCGGTGCCCGTTTCATCTACATCGAGATCTGCATCTGAATCAAAACCAATTTCAATATCGCCTTGTTCGCTACCTTCTGCTGTTGCAACTTCATCCCGAAATGCGATGTAGAGACTTGTGGTGTTAAGGTCGAGAGTAAATTTGCCTTCTGTATTAACTTCGACAGAAGCTGCTGGTGCGCCATTATTTTGTAGCCAGTCCTGAATGCTTTGAGCGACCTCATCAATATTCCATGGGCCATGATCAGTCTGTGGCCCCGTGCCATAAACACCAGATGTCATAATGTTATTAAGAGTCGTGGTTTGTTGTTGATCCCCAGATGAATCAAATAGAGTAATCGCAACGTCAGCAGTTGGTGTTCCGGTAGTGTTATTTGGATCTAATGATATTGTCTGATTTGCTGAATCAATGAATTCACGTGAACCTTCCATGCTTTGAAGGCCAGGATATGACGTGCCTCTATTGTGCAACAGGTTAATAGCATCAATCATTTCTGAAGATAGTTCGTCGAGCTGGGATTGCAGGTTGGGCAGGACATCATCTCGTTGTTTAATCAAGCCAGCAAGCGCACCGCCTCCAACACGATCGGTGAAGTCATTATCAGCTTGCGCGTCACCAGCATAAATACCTGTCAAATTTCCAGATGCATATGTTGATGTGGAACCTACAATACCAGCAGCCGTATGCGTGATGGTGTTCGCTGAACCGTCTACGAGAGTGAAGCCGTCGGACGTAAAGACAACAATATCGCCTGTGCTGCGTGGAAATGTTTGAATGTCCACAAGTTTTGAAAGTTTGTTGAGCGCCAGGTCACGTTTGTCCTTGAACTCTGTAGTATCGTTGTTGGTCGCTTCTGCGCGAATGATTTTGCCGTTAGCGTTAGAAATTTCTTCAGCAAGAGCATTTATTTCAAAAACAACGTCTTCAATCTCTTGATCCGCTTGTGCACGCAGTTCCTGTATTTCCTGTGTCATTTTCTGAAGTTTAAGAGCAACTTCATTGGCGTAGCGGACAAACTCATTTTGATCCAGAGATTGATCTGGAGAGAGTGCAAGTGATTCCGCCGCCTGTGAAAATTCACCAATAACGTGACTTATAGAATTATTGTCTTCAAGGGACCCAAATAAATCCTGTAGCCGTTCGTAATAATTGTTCTGTGAAGAAAGCAGGTTGGTCTCAGAATACTCACGCCTTAAATCTTTTAACAAATTCTCATCTATGGAACGTGTGAATGCTCCCAAATCAACACCGGCGCCTGCACCTGCGAGTACCCGATTTTCGAAATTGACGATCTTTCGGGAATAACCCTCCGTATGGACATTGGCAATATTCTTTGCCGTTGCTCCGATAGCGGCCTGATTGCCGAGGATGCCGCTTTGGGCTGCGCGAAGGGCTACTGTAAGACTCATGGCGTTTATCCGGTCAAAGAATCTGGTTATAAGTTACGGGCGAGGGCGCTTTTTCATTTAATTTTGTACCTGCCAGTAGATGCCCTTTCTGGCTATAACTGCCTGCTTTAGGAGTGCATTCTACAGCAGCACTGCGTACAGCTTTCATCAGACGTTCATTTGCCTGGATAGCGTTTTTAAGTGTCTCTGCATTGCTGTTAACCAGGGTGTCGAGCTTCTCGCCACACAAAAGCAACATCTCACGTGTGTCTTCTTCTGTTTCATTCAGGTTATGTTTATCTTTTGACAATCCCCGTACCAGCAACTCGAATGCACGACAGAGTTTGTCTTTTTCTTCAATGGTATCGCCGATAGCTTTGAATTTTCTGGACCCTATATGAGCGTTTTCATTCTCGAGTAGCTCACAAAGCCGCTCGATGACAACCATTAGGGTATCGACTTTTTCATGCATCTCCATTGTTACGTACCTTTCTATTGCGCAGCGGCAAGAGTGCTGGCTTCCTGAGCCTGCAACATTTGTTTCATTATGGAGTCAGCGATGCCGATTCCGCCTGATCGAGCAATGGCTTTGCCATATTCATCTACCTGCATTGATTTCCAGATATCATCCCCTGGGCCACCACCAAAAGGTTCTGCCGCTTCGATGTTGGCAAACATTGGTTGCAGGGCCTGACTAAGGAAAAATGATTCAAAATCTTCAGCAACTTTCCTCATTTGCTTCATGCTTGCACCTTGTGTAAGCACGGGGGTAGAACGTGAATTTTGATACGCAAGCATAGCTTCGTTTGTATTAATCGCGTCCATTACATCACCTCAATATCAGCTTGCAGAGCACCGGCGGCTTTGATGGCCTGTAAAATAGTGATCATGTCGCGTGGCCCAATTCCGAGAGCATTCAATCCGTTGACCAGTTCCTGAAGAGTAACCCCGCCATTAACGACTGTTAATTTGCTATCTGATCCTTCATCGATTTCTATATCGGTCCGATCAACAGTTGTTGTCGTGCCAACTTCGGCGAAGGGGCCTGGCTGTGAAACTTGCTGTGCTTCCGTAATTCGAATTGTCAGACTGCCCTGGGCAATTGCAACGGTGCTGATTCTGGCATTGTCACCCATGACGATGGTGCCGGAATGTTCGTCGATAACAACCTTGGCAATCTGGTCTGGCTCAATGCGGAGCTGTTCGATATCTGTTAAAAGGCCAACAGCACCATTTGCATATCCTGTTGGAATATTCACAGCGATCGTGCTCAAGTCGATGGCATTGGCTGCGGATGTGCCAAGGAAGGCATTGATTGCCTGGGCAACCCGGCGACCTGTTGTGAAATCAGGATTCCGTAAATTCAGGTTGAAGGTTCTCATATTGGACATGTCGAATGTAAGCTCGCGTTCGATGATGGCTCCGTTCGCGATTCGAGCACTTGTTGGAACGCCTTTGGTTACACTTTCTGCATCACCAGTGGCAGAAAAACCGCCTACGGCTAGCTGGCCCTGACTGACTGCGTAAACTTCACCATCCGCGCCAAGCAGGGGAGTAACCAGAAGTGTACCACCCAATAGGCTATCGGAATCTCCAAGGGCGCTGACGGTTACATCAATGCGACTGCCCTGGCGTGAGAATGGCGGTAGATTGGCTGTTACCATGACCGCTGCAACGTTAGCTGAATCAACGGCGGCATCTGTAGTTTTGATGCCCATACGGTTAAGCATGGATTGCAGGCTTTCCTTGGTGAAGTGACCGTCTTCAATGGAATCTCCTGTCCCATTGAGGCCCACAACCAAACCATATCCAATCAACATGTTGTCGCGAACGCCTTCGATTTCGACAATATCTTTAATTCTTGAGGCTGCTGAAACAGGCTGAACAAATGATGTTGTGATCAAGGAAATGGTCAGAAAAACCGCAAGCATAAGGCTCAAGCTGCGCTGAAATCCTGATATATTATTCCGTTGCGTGGTTTTCATCATGTTTGTCCTGATTTCCTGCACTCTTTCAAATCGCGGTATTTGTATTTTAAATGCGAAATTCGTGCCAAATAGATTTCTGTGTAACCTGTTGCTTTATATGGATAATTTTAGCATTGCCTTGTTGATGGTGCGTAAAGCAGGCAAACATTGCCAATAACCCGGTAAATCTTGCCGTATAGCTTCGAACATGTCGGTATCAGCGCTTCATATCTTTTACGAGCTGCATCATTTCATTGACCGTTTGAAAGGCTTTGACGGAGGAACTGTAGGCTCTCTGTGTTTTAATCAGGGCTGTAAATTCATCCGCGAGGTTTACATTTGAAATTTCCAGTGTATTGGGCAGGAATGTAGCTTTACCGCTTGAGGTCGAAACTTGAATATCGGGTTCTCCGGATTCAGCTGTTTCCCTAAAAGCCATGCCATTGGTGCTTTGCAATCCATCTGGATTGACAAAATTGGCTAAAGGAACTTGATAGAGTGAAACACTATTGCCTGAGGAAAAGTAGCCAACAACATGGCCGGTTGTATTAAAACCAACCCTGGATATAGGGGAGGCTTCATAACCGTTATCAGAATAACGTTGTTGGTGGAAATTAGCGGCGTATTGGGTGAAGCCTGAAATATCCATCGTAAATGATGCAATTCCATCTGCATCGCCTGCTGTTTCTGCGGGATAGGTCATTGTAAATGAAGGAGGAATAGCCGGGAGAATAGAGGTGCCTCCAATTGTTGTTGTATAGGAGCTCACCGTACCGCTGCCTGCAAAATCTATCCTGATCGGGTCTCCTGCTGGAGCTTCGGTTAATCCATTAAAATTTGCAGTAAGAGTGGCCGATGTCGCTGTGTTGTCATTTGTTGCGCCTCCATTGACTGCAGCTGATGTCGTGGTCAAGGCTTCACCTGCTGTGTCAGCCGTCAGGGTTATTACACCTCCTGAGGAGGTAGCCGTAGCGACCTGAGAGATTGCATTGCTGGCGTTCAAAACATTCGTGAGTTGGCTCGTAACTGTTGCAAGTGTGTCTGTTGCCGTAGCCGTATAACTGGCTGTTGTGCCATTTACAGTGACGCTATAGCTATCACCTGTTTCTATGGTGCCCCCAATGGTGACCGTATCAACCTGAGCTGTTGGTGCGCCCTGATATGTCAGGGATACATCCCATAAATTTGCAGATGCTTTCGTAAAATTCATGCGTGCAGTTTGTCTATCACCATTGGAATCAACAAAAGAAATTGTCGTAATTTCCATTCTTGCCGGTTTAGTGCCTGTTGTATTAAGACTGGCTACGGCAGTCATATGGTCAGTCGTCGCCGGGTCTGTGGTGTCTAATGCCAGAGTGTTTGAATTAAAATTAAATGCAAGATCAACTTCTGTCGTTGCTCTTCCATTATCAATAAATGAATACGGATCAACCCGCATGGGTTCCGGGGCTCCGGTTGTCGGAAATGTACCATCTGCATTTGCAGGGTACCCAAGCAGATAGTTCCCATTTTTATCTATGAGATAAGAATCTTTAGTCGTTATAGTTGATGTGCCGTCTTGTATAGTAATGTCGTTGAGAGCAAATTGGGCAAAGCTGCCATCGCGGGTGTAAAGTGTCTCTCCACTCGAATCAAATGTAGTGCGAGTAATAAAAAATCCATCACCACTGATCGCTAGATCCAGATCATTGGTGGTTCCCTTAAGAAGCCCCTGTAAGCTAATTCGTTGCGATAAAATTGGCCTGTTGGCATTTATATCTGATTGTTCAAAAGTAGTTTTACTTTGCAGGGTCTGGAAGAATGGATCAGAACGTTTGTAGCCGCCGCTTCGTACATTCGCCACATTCGCGCCGATGGTGCTTAGTGCAGTAGCCTGGCTTTTCATACCCTGTGTACTGATTGCAAGCGCGCCGAGGATCGACATAGGGGTAACTCCCGAAAATCTGGTTTTTCCGCAATTGCGGATTACGCGCACAATGCGCCACTCCTTTCTTTGCAAAATAGGGGCCAGTTTTTTTCGGGTGTAGTGGATTGAAATTATTGAATTTTATTTATGTGCATCTTGATATCTATTGATGCATGGGCATTTATTTACTGGTTGGGTGAAAATATTGCCGGGTAGTATTCTTTTCTGGCTTACGGGGTTTCTTTCGGAAAAACAAAAACCTGCGATGGATCGATAATGGCATCAACCAGAGAGCCGGGTTCCGGCAGATGAATTCCGGGAACGCGGGCATGTATGGTGCAAACGGGCGTAACATTACTTTGTGTTCCCAAGCACAAATGCGATGATCTGCCAATGGGGCGCGCACTGATTACCCGCAGGGCAACAGCACCATTGCTTCCAGAATTGACTTCACGAGTATTTACCCCTTCAGGGCGAATCAGAATATCTACGCGGCTTCCTTCTGCCAGACCGGGGGCCATAAATGTCCCGACAGGTGTTGAGATTTTACCATTGTTGCCAACGGTGCCTTCTATTCCATCGGTTTGCCCAAACAAGCTTGCCACAAAGGCATTTTTTGGATTGCGATATATTTCAATTGGATTGCCTGATTGTACCAACAAACCGTTGTCCATTATGAACAAAGTGTCTGACATAAACATGGCTTCTTCAGGGTCGTGTGTAACCATCATGGCGCTGTGGCCAGCATCCTTCAGGAAGCCTAGAGTTTGTTCGCGAACGGATGCTCGACGTGTTGCATCCAGCCCGGAGAAGGGCTCATCCAGCAATAAAACACTGGGTTCTGGTGCCAGTGCGCGTAACAATGCAACGCGTTGTTGTTGACCACCGGATAGTTCATGAGGGTAGCGGTCTGCGTACCCCGTCAATCCCATTCTTTCCAGAGCGCCATCAATCCAGAGCATGCGTTGTGCTGACGTTCCTTTGATCCCAAACCCTATGTTTTTTATTACGTTAAGATGAGGGAACAGGGCATAGTCTTGAAACATCAAGCCCACGTTTCGCCTTTCAGGCGGGGCATGGTGTCCTGTATCCTCAGCCACCAAACGTTCGCCAATTGTGATTCGCCCGTGCTGAAGATGCTCAAGGCCAGCGGCAATTCTGAGTAATGTTGTCTTGCCGCAACCAGACGGGCCCAGCAAACAGGCAACCTGTCCTGCCTCAACCTCGATTGATATGTTGCTGAGTATTTTTTGCTTCCCGAAAGCATGCGAGATATTTTGCATGGAGAGACCAGCATTTATGCTTGTACGGGATTTTGTGCTTTCTATCATGTGTTTGTCTGACTTTGGTTGCCGGGGCGAGAGCGCGCGATTGCTGCGCTCAGAATAATAACGGGTAATATCCCTGCGCCGACAATCGATAGCGCACCAAGGGCGCATTCTTCAAGCAATTCATCAGAGGCATATTGATGGACATAGGTTGCAAGGGTCTCAAAATTAAACGGCCTGAGTAGCATAGTCATGGGCAGTTCTTTCATGACATCGACAAAAACCAGAATACCAGCAGTCAGAATGCTTGAACGCATGAGCGGCAGGTGAATGAGCTTTAAGGTACTGGCAGGACCATGCCCCAAGGTTCTTGAGGCACCGTCCATATTAACCGTAATTTTGTTTAAACTGGCTTCAAGTGTGCCAAAGGAGAGGGCTAAGAAACGGACCAGATAACCAATTGTGACGGCTATGACAGTGCCGCTCAGTAATAACCCTGTTGAGACGTTGAACGTTTCACGCATAAAGCCATCAATGCTGTTATCAAAAATCGAGAGAGGCAGAATAACTCCAATAGCCAATACTGCGCCGGGTACGGCATAGCCGATACTGGCAACTCGTGTGGCAGCAATTAACATCGGGCTTCCCTGCAAGCGGATTGCATAGGCCAGGAACAATCCAATAATGACAGCGAGGGTAGCGCTGGTAATTGCAAGCATCAGACTATTGGTCGTATAAAGCAGGAAATTTCTGTTCAAAGTAACATGATAAAAGTCCAGGGAATAGTCTACCAAGACACTTGCGGGGATGGCAAAACCGAGGACAATTGGCAGCACGCATATCAAAGTTGCAGAGAACGCTTTAAGGCCATGTAGTTTCATGGTTGGTAAATCTGAATACTTGGATCCTGTATGATGAAATTTTCGTTTTCTCCGGGCTAATCGTTCCATAGCAACCAGAGCAATTACGAACATCAGCATCACAGAGGCCAGTTGAGCCGCACCGCTGATCGAGTTCATATTCAACCAGACATCATAAATTCCGGCTGTGAACGTTGCGACAGCAAAGTAATCTACAGTGCCAAAATCATTCAAAGTTTCCATCATGACCAAACTGACGCCGGCAATAATGGCTGGCCGGGCAAGGGGAAGGGCGACTTGAATAAAGCTTTGCCATGGAGATTTGCCCAAGGTTCGACTTGCTTCCAGAACGCAAACTGATTGCTCCAGGAATGCTGCACGTGCCAACAGGTACACATATGGATAAAGAACCAGTGTCATCATGGAAATAGCCCCGCCGAGGGACCGGATTGCCGGAAACCAGTAATCTTTATACGATGCCCAGCCAAAGATGTTTCTTAAAGCAGCCTGGATTGGTCCGGCATATTCCAGCAAGTCCGTATAGACATAGGCTATCACGTAGGCAGGCACAGCAAGGGGAAGCACCAATGCCCACTCAAACAATTTATGTCCGGGAAAGTGGCACATGGTTACAAGCCATGCTGTTCCCGTGCCTATTATTAATGTTCCTGCCCCAACCCCAAGCATGAGAATCAAGGTTGTTGATATATAATGGGGAAGGACTGTTGAGGCCAGATGTGACCAGATATCATCACTTGGTGCAAAGGCAACAACAAATACAGTTAAAATGGGTACAGCAATAAGCAAAGCAGTCATGAGCGCCCCGATGGTCCAGCCATCGAGACGCCCAATAAACGCAGACATACTGCTTCGATTTGGTCTGATTGCAGATACTTCAAATGACAATCTAGATGTTCTTTCTTTTAATTGTGCATGGAAAACCAATCTGGT